>JAGRAW010000230.1 GCA_020434415.1 Bdellovibrionales bacterium | reverse complement strand
GGGGTTCGACAGCGATATCGTCTATCCGAACGGCATCTCCACAAGTCTTCCGGCTGAAGTGCAGGATCGCTTCGTGCGCACGATTCGAGGGCTGGAGCAGGTAGAGATTCTGCAGTTCGGGTATGCCGTCGAGTATGATCACGTCGACCCCCGCGAACTGGATCTGACACTGAAGGTAAAAAGCGCCGACGGTCTTTACCTAGCGGGTCAGATCAATGGGACAACCGGCTATGAAGAAGCCGGAGCGCAAGGGATACTCGCCGGAATCAACGCCGCACTCGCTGCTCAAGGTAGCGCGCCCTTCACCATTCAGCGGGATCAAGCGTATCTGGGCGTGTTGGTCGACGACCTGACGACGCTGGGTGTGCTTGAGCCCTACCGCATGTTTACGTCCCGGGCCGAGTATCGACTTCAACTAAGAGAGGACAATGCGGACGCACGACTGACGCCTCTCGCTCGCTCGCTTGGGCTGGTAGACGATTCCGATTGGGCTGCCTACGAAGCCCGCCAGGAGCGCATCGAACGAGAGCGAAAGCGCCTGGAAACGACCTTTCTCAAGCCGACCGCAGCACACAACTCATGGCTGCGATCGCTAGGAAGCGCGGAGATCGAGGACGGATTGGGACTGGCCGCACTTTTGCGTCGGCCTGAAATCACCTATGACCTGCTCGCCGAAGCGTTTCCGCCGCCAGATGCACTCGCTGAAAGCGAATCCCGGAGAGTCGAAGTCGAAGTGAAATTCGACGGCTACCTCAAGCGCCAAGAGCAGGACATCGAGCGGTTGAAGCGGATGGAGCATGTGCTGATTCCCACCTCGTTCGAGTTCGAGGGGATTGCCGGCCTGAGTGTCGAGGTCCGTCAACGTCTAAGTGAGACTCGACCAACGACGCTGGGCCAAGCATCTCGAGTATCCGGCGTGACGCCGGCAGCGGTTTCTCTCCTTGCCATTCACCTGCGTCGCGCTGAGCAGGTCCGAGATATAGTCGCGGCAGGCGCAAAAAGCTAAGTGATTTTGGCTAATTAGCGTCGATGTCGTGGCGTTCGAGACAGGGCGAGTGACCGATTTATCTGAGGAAATGTGGACCAACTGCAGGCAATCAAGAGTCGCTATGAAGCCCTCCACCATTGGATTGCTGGAGAGCTTGGAACTACCCTGCCCTACCCTCCTCTCCTGAGTGACGAAGCCGCGGAGCGCTTCGCCCTATATCTCGACCTGCTCGAACTATGGACCGTTCGCGTAGACCTGGTCGCCCCCGCCTCTCGTGAGGAGCACCTCGAGCGTCACATCATCGATTGCACCGCGGCAGCCATGGTCTTTGGTCGCTGCGAGGACCCTTCCCGCTGGTTCGTCGACCTAGGGAGCGGCGCCGGCCTCCCGGGGTTGATACTTGCAACCCTGGAGCCTGAGCGGCCGGTCATGCTGTGCGAGCCCCGGGAGAAGAGAGCCGTTTTTCTCAAAGAAGCGGTTAGTCACCTCAAGTTGCTCGAGGTTGTCGTGGTCTGCGCCAGAGCTGAGCAGCTTTCGGCCAAGGAGTTTGCCAACGTCGAGGCAGTATTCGCGCGGGCCGTAGGAAGCAGCGCTCTGCTTATATCTACCGCAGCTCGCCTAGGCGCCGCCCGCGCGGTCGAACTGGTCGGCCCAAGCTGGGATCCGGCCGCAGTCGCAACGGGTCAAAAGCCCCGCGTAACCTCTTACTCCCTTGGCCCCAACGGCCCCCAGCGCAAACTGGCTGTCTGGAGCAACGACGCGCACTAGTGTTTCACGTGAAACACTGTCCGTAGGATTGCCTGGGCCGCCTTTCGCCGAGGGGGTGAGGTGCCGGCCTGCGGACACGCTCGGCGGGTTTCGGGTCACCAAAAGAGAACGGCCTCTGGCGTCTGCGCAACTTGTCCGCCACCTGACCCCCTCGACGGAAGGATGAGAATCGGGACACCCATTTATCGAGCTAGAGTCCGCCGCTTAATGTTTCACGTGAAACAGCGCGGGGTGTTGTAAACCGATAAGTGCCCTCTGAGGACGAGAATCGGGACACCCAATAATTCGCTCCGGGGCCTGTCCAACGTTTCACGTGAAACACTGCAATGGGATTGCCGGGGCCGCCTTTCGTCGAGGGGGTGAGGTGCCGGCCTGCGGACATGCTCGGCGGGGTTCGGGTCACCAAAAGAGAACGGCCTCTGGCGCCTGCGCAACTTGTCCGCCACCTCACCCCCTCGACGAAAGGCTTCTAGCGGTCACGTAGAGCATGCGGTCTACGAACGGCTAGTCCTTCGGCGGGATGAGAATCGGGACACCCATTTATCGAGCCAGAGTCCGCCGCTTAATGTTTCACGTGAAACAGCGCGGGGTGTTGCAAACCGATGGGTGTCCTTTGACGCTTGAGGCGCGACTTGCGCCTGAGCCCCCTCTCCTGCTGCATCCGTCGTCTCAAGTGTTTCACGTGAAACACTTAGATCAGCTAACTCCCGCTAGGCTCGGGCAAGGCGCGCTTGAACACCTACCGTTCGTAGAGATGAGTGTCTGGCATAGCCGCAACTAGCCAATCGTCGAGGGGGTCAGGTGTCGGACCAGTTGCGCAGGCGGCTACGGGCGCACTTTCCTGACGACCGGAACCGCCGAGCATGTCCGCAGGCCGGCACCTGACCCCCTCGACGATTGGCGGCCTTCATTACGCCGCTTAGAGTGTTTCACGTGAAACATCGGTATGGCTTGGCTGGCGACCTATTGGGTGTCCTGATTTCGCTGATTTCGCTGCCTTTCTCCCCTCTCCTTCCAAATGCGTCGCCTCAAGTGTTTCACGTGAAACATCGGCAGCGATTGTCTGGCGAATTATTGGGTGTCCTAACTTGGAGGCGTTAGCTTCTCGGCAATCCAGTTCAGGCGTTGTTCGTTTTCTTCGGTGGGTCTGTAGAGCTGAGTGTTTCACGTGAAACACTCTGAGCCGTTCGTATGTTTCACGTGAAACATCGGTATGGGTTGGCTGGCAACTTATTTGGTGTCCTGATTACGGCAGCGGGAAGTGTTTCACGTGAAACACTGGGGTGCTTGCAGATAGGGTCTGTCGGAAGGGCGGAGGGCGGTGCTACAAATCTGGCATGGGACGAGTAATTGCAATTGCAAATCAAAAGGGGGGCGTCGGAAAGACGACCACGTCCGTAAATCTCCCGTCTGCGCTCGCATTGTTGGGGCGGAAGGTGTTGGTTGTGGATATCGACCCTCAGGGGAACGCGACCAGCGGGTTGGGTGTCGACAAGCATGGCTTGGAAGCGACCCTGTATGACGTCTTTCTCGGGCTGTTCAATCTTAGTTCGGTCATTGTCGGCGCCGAACAGAAGTCGCTCTGGGTGGCTCCGGCCAATAACGACCTCGTGGGCGCTGAAGTCGAGTTGAGCGGCACGCCGGGGCGGGATTCGATTCTGAAGAATCAGCTCAACACGCTGCGGAAGCAGTTCGACTACATCTTCATCGACTGTCCGCCGAGCCTGGGTCTTCTGACGATCAATGCTCTGTGTGCTGCGGATACGCTGTTGGTGCCGCTGCAGTGTGAGTATTACGCGCTGGAGGGGATATCGGCGCTGATGCAGACGGTGAAGCTTGCGCGGCAGAAGTTGAACCCGACGCTCGGACTCGAAGGCGTGGTGCTTACGATGTACGACAATCGAACGAACCTGGCTCGGCAGGTAGGGAACGAAGCTCGGGCATTCTTCGGGCATAGCGTGTTCGACACCGTGATCCCGCGCAACGTTCGGCTCAGCGAGAGCCCCAGCTTCGGGAAGCCGATCTTCCTCTACGATCAACATTCGGCTGGGGCGCAGGCGTATCTCGAGCTGGCCAAGGAGATCGAACGACGAAGTGCCGAGCGAGCCGGCGGGGAGGGAGAAGGGGACGACCCTGACGCTCGGCTTGTTGCAAATACTTGAAAATTCAACTGATTTGAGTGGTTTAGGATTTCTGCTACGATAAGCGGTCGCTCACGCAGTGCGGCCGGTGCAGCGTATGGATGAAGAAAACACGCACAGCGGTGTTCGGTTGTCGGTGGTTGGTGCTTCCGAGGGTAGCGGTGCGCCGCTGGTGTCGGACTCAGTGAAAAACGGAATTGCAGAATTTGAGTCGATCTTCGTGACAAAGAAAACACCTCAGGAAGAAGAGCAGCCGCGGCGGGGAGCAAATCAGGCACGTAGTCGCCGAGTGCTCGGACGCGGACTCAGCGCTTTGATGTCGGCTGGCGAAGTCGAGGTGGAGCCAAGACCGGTTGTGGACAGCCAGGCGGAAGCGCGTCGGACACTCCGCGATTTGCAGCAGACCGACGTTGCTTCGCCGGTGCAACCGGCAAATGATCCTGAGCCCATCGAAGGCGGCTTGGCGTATCTTCCCATCGAGCGAGTGCAACCGAACCCGGACCAGCCGCGACGCGTCTTTCCGCAGGGCGAAATCGACGAGTTGGCGCATTCGATTCGGGAATCCGGATTACTGCAGCCAATTATCGTGCGGCGCGAAGCAGGGGAGGTGGGACCGCTCGCCGCCTATCAGATTGTCGCGGGCGAAAGGCGCTGGCGTGCCGCGAAGGCAGCCGGACTGGCGCGGGTTCCCGCTTTGGTGCGCCAGCTCTCGGACCGCGAAACGCTGGAACTCGGTATCATCGAGAACGTGCAGCGCTCGGATTTGAATCCGGTCGACGAAGCGCTGGCATATCAACGCTTGGTGAACGACTTTGGCGCGACGCAGGAAGAAGTTGCGAAAACGGTAGGGAAGGACCGCGCGTCCGTCGCGAACGCGCTTCGCTTGCTGAAGCTCGAGCCGGTGCTTCGAGGACTGCTGATCGAAGGCAAGCTGACTGCCGGGCACGCTCGTGCATTGCTGATGGTGCCGGAGGGTGACCAGCGGCGCGAGCTTGCCGACCGCATCGTCTCCGAACATCTCAGCGTTCGCGCTGCCGAGCAGCTTGCCGCTGCCGGTGATCTCTCGGCCACACCGCGAACGCAAGAACCGACTTCTCGCGGGGGCGGAACTACCGTCGCTCCTGCGACCGCGGCACTCGAGGAGCGCTTTCGACGCGCCCTTGGCACCAAGGTGCGCCTCGAGATGAAGAAGTCGGGCAAGGGCGAACTGCGCATCTCGTTCTTCTCCGAGCAGGAGCTTGAAAGCCTAATCGACAAATTCGGCGTGTAACGCACGGGGCATTTTTCCGCTTCCGATCTTCTCTTTTCAATTGCTGCTGAAAAGCGTCTCGGCGACGTTCTCCCGTCCCGACTCTGCGCATCCTGCGCCCGAGCGGCGACCCCGCGTTTCCATTCACCACCGCTATTCCCGTAGGACGCCGCGTGCTGCCGCGGTGCACGTTCTTTCTTGATCATCCCACCTCATCGCCGCGGCTACCTTCCTCTTGCCGTAGAGATCCGGTCGTGGTAGTCATTTCGTCGTTTGGCGAAATGACGAATTGATGCGCGATGCGAAACCTCCTGGCGATTACCAAAGCACTTGCCGATGAAAGCCGTTTACGGGCGCTCGCTCTCCTCGAGGGGAGGGAGCTGTGTCTGTGTCAGGTCATCGCCGTGCTCGGACTCTCTCCGTCGACCGTCTCGAAACACATGTCGATCCTCCAGCAGGCGGGGCTCGTCGAGAGCCGTAAGGAGGGCCGTTGGGCCTATTTCCGCCTTGCCGACGAAGGAGCTTCCGATGAGGCGCGGGAGGCCGTGCAGCTCGTACTTCGCGGGCTTTCGAGAGAGCCCCAAGGCAAGAGCGACCGGAAGGTTTTGAAAAGCGTGTTGAAAGTCCAACCAGAGGAGCTTTGCCGTCGGCAGAGCGAACAACGATGCTAAAAGTGCTCTTTCTTTGCACGGGCAATGCGTGCCGAAGCCAAATGGCAGAGGGCTGGGCCCGTCACCTCCATCCAACCCGGATCGAAGCGTACTCCGCGGGCGTGAGCCCCCACGGGCTAAACCCCTTGGCAGCGAAGGTCATGGCCGAAGTCGGCGTGCCTCTGACCGACCACCACTCCAAGCATGTCGATGAGCTAAAAGCAGTGCCCTTCGACTTCGTGGTCGGCGTGTGCGACAGCGCAACCGAAGCTTGTCCGGTTCTTGCCGGACCGGCGACGATGATTCGCCATTCGTTCGAAGACCCCCCCAAACTCGCGCAACAGGCGGCTGATGAAAGCGAAGCTTTGCCCCATTACCGGCGCGTTCGCGATGAGATCAAGGCGTTCATCGCCAGCCTTCCTGAGCTGCTGGAGGAGCGCCGCCGTGTCCCGTAATCCCGAGCTGCCGTCCGGCGTCAATCGGCTCTCCCAGCAGCGTTCGCCAGCCGCAGGGGTCGGATGTCCCACGGTTCGCCTTGGCCTGCTCGATCGCTACCTGACAGTGTGGATATTCCTGGCAATGCTCGGCGGGGTCTTCGCCGGATATCTGGTGCCAAGCGTGGAGGGGATTATCAATCGGCTGACGGTCGGGACGACCAACGTTCCAATCGCGCTGGGGCTGATTCTGATGATGTATCCGCCCTTGGCCAAGGTTCGCTATGAGGAACTGGCCGATGTGTTCAGAAACTGGCGCATTCTGGGACTCTCGCTGGTGCAAAATTGGGTGATCGGTCCGCTGCTCATGTTCGGCCTGGCGGTCCTGTTTTTGAGCGACAGGCCCGAGTACATGACCGGTCTGATTCTGATTGGGCTGGCCCGCTGCATC
>JAGRAW010000022.1 GCA_020434415.1 Bdellovibrionales bacterium | reverse complement strand
GAGATGAGTTCTACACAATGTCGCGCTTCGCCACTTGGTCGTTCAGTGCCATGATGGCGCGAGAAAGATCGCTTGCCAACTTGAAGATGGTGTCCGGCCGTGACTGCACAAGATTGACGAACTCTTCTTTCGACAGGCGCACAACCATGCAATCCGTCGCCGCGACAACACTCGCCAGGCGCGGTTTATCGGTCAGCAAAGCAACGGCACCAAACATCTCTTCTTCCAAGATCTCGCCGACTTCCACCCCGTCGACGAGCACGCTGGCCTTTCCTTCCATCAACGTAAAGACCTCGTCACCGTGAGAGCCTTGCTCCACCATGACATCGCCGGCTTGAAACAACATGATAGACGGCGAAAAAACCGCCTCGTCGCGGGAGAACAGCCGCACCAGTGACGACGTCCATGCCAGCACATTCGCCGTATACTCGTGCCATAAGCGGGTCAGCGGCACTGAGGCACCCACAACCGAGAAGAAAGTCTCGGCGTCGTACTCGTCAAGTTTCACGGCGAACTCGGCGAGAAGCGCTGACGAGCTGTTGGAAAACAGCAGCTCATACCCGACCAGATCGCCCTCATCGCAATAGTAGAGCAGCTTTTCACCCTGGATGAATTTCAGCACCCCTTCTCGCAGCACATAGAGCTTTCCGTCATGCTCGGGGGAGCGGTAGAGCGAGCTGCCGGCGGAAAGAGTTACGGTTCGCCTGAGCTCCGCCAGGTGGGGAAGTAGCTCGTTTATTTTGGCCTTTGCCTGAGCTGCGTGCTGCTCAATCTCCTCCGGGAGCTTATCCAGAATGTACATATGAGCAGCTTATTGAAGCCCCCTGAACGCCGTTTCAGGGATGCTGGTATAAATTCGGCATAAAAACTAAGCTATTATACGGGAATCACCGTCAAGTCACTCCTTAATCATTTTCGGCCATAACTTCGGTAGGCTCAATAGAAATTTGAGTGAAAGTTGAGCCGGCTCGGTTGGTTTCCAGACCGGGGAGTCAGGCACGTGGGATCCGCTCGACTGGCGGGCTCGGAACTTCAGGCAGAATAGGCCCATGTCGCCCTGGCACGGACTGGGTGGAGTGGTCATGGGCGGCCATGGCGGCCGTAGCGGAGGAAGGTCGGAGGAGTATTCCGACAGAGGTGGTCATGAAAGATTCATTTGGGTCGCTAAAATGCCCCGATTGTGGGTATGGACTGTTTACTGCAGCCTTCTGCAATCTGGCATTCTTCAACAAGTCTCACTGTCCCTACTGCGGCACCAGTGTGCGGTGGGCTCCCTTGCCGTTCGCGCTCTTGATTCTAGGTCTGGTCGCTGCAGGAACGGGCGCTTACCTGGTGATCA
This sequence comes from Bdellovibrionales bacterium, assembly GCA_020434415.1. GTDB lineage: Bacteria > Bdellovibrionota_C > UBA2361 > SZUA-149 > SZUA-149 > JAGRAW01. The sequence continues at coordinate 20,362 of JAGRAW010000022.1, read as the reverse complement.
ACGAAATTACCCTACCTGCGGGAGCTGAGCATGCGCCCGCTCTTGCCTTGGGAATCGGTTTCAGCATCAGCCTGCTGAGTCTGTTCTTCATCCGATTCACACGGGTGAACACCGCGTCATCAAAGCGACCGGCGACTCGAGCGAAGATGCTTTATCCTCCGATTCGCTAGTCCTGCCAGGGGCGACGAGGTAGGCCCCCGCAAGATCGATTACCTACTTGCAATTGTGCTGGGGCGCTGAGCGCTAAGCTTTCAGCGTCTCGATCTGCGCGACTCGCGGTTCCAGATGTTCATAGCGGTTCGCTGCGTCAAGGGCGCCTGACGCATACTGCAGGAGCGCCAGATACTTTGGAGCCCTGTGTCCCCAGTCATGCTCGGCAGCCGCCGCTGCAGTTACTAGGTCCCGCTTGCGGAGCGGGTCCGCGATGGTCTCGAGCGCTCGGTACACTACGTGCTTGAGTGCTGTGCTCGTGTAGTCCCTGAAAAGAAAGCTGTTACCCAGTCCCGTTACCGCTGAATAATCATCCAAAGTCGCTGCGATACCGCCGACCTTTCTCGCGATCACAAGGGTGCCGGTCGCCAAGGCTTCAAGCTGCGTAATACCACCCGGTTCGTAGCGAGAAGGCATCAGGAACAAGTCGCTCGATTGTGTGATCTCTAGCGCCTCTTCGTGAGGAATAAAGTCGAAGATGCCGCGCACCCGACCTGCGTAACGAGCCGAAAGATCTTGCAACACTTCCGCGAATTCATCGACCACCGGATCGCCAATCGTCGGAGGACCACCAATCAAGAATTGGACCTGAGGAAACTCGCGGAGCACCGCCTCCAGCACGTTGACCGTGTCTCCGTCGGCACGACCTGCTAGAAGCTGTAATCCCTTCTGTTCCGCCAAACGACCGACCAAGGAGATGAGCACCGCCTTGGGATCTTCGCGCAGCCCGTGCTTACGTTGGACCAACAGCTTCGTCGCTGCTTTGTAATCCTCGAGACGCTTCAGTAAGCCGGCATGGGTGAGCCGGGTAGTAATCAGCGGCTCAAGCCCGAGTTCCTGTCTTGCGCGCTCTCCGAGACGCCAGAAAATTGTTCGGAGTGCGGCTAGATCGACGCCATTGCTGATACCGAAAAGCTTTGTCCGCTTCGCTCGGAAGAGATCGTGGAGCCCTTCCCCGCCCTGCTCGGTTACCAACTGCCGCGCGTATGGACGACTCACAGCCACCGTGCCGCGTGAACTGTGATACACGGCAGCGGCGGTAAGGTTGATGTGGTCGCGATCTGAAGGATCGGCGAGGCCAAAATAGTGTTCGTCATCGACACCAAGCAGCGGCCACAGGTCTTCGTCGAACTGGTTCGAAAAGAAGCGGCCCTGGTACGCTCTGCCTCCATTATGGATGATATGAACGCTTTCGACATTGCGTAGGCGGACGTTTCCTGCGTACCGCGGATCAACCCGGAGAAAGAGCGGCACGAGACCGCTTAACCAGTCATTAGTGACCAGCAAATGCGGCGACACTCCGAACCGACGGTCACGCATGATTTCAAGCGCACCACGGGAAAGAAAAATTGCCCGACGCAACTGGTCGTCACCGCCTCCGCTCGCATAAAGCCGATCTGCAAGCTTCGGATGACGCAAGAAAAATATTCTTACTCCCTCGTTCTCGGCGAAATAGACGTCGCTGCGACTTATCCGAGGAAACTGCACGACTTCCCGGGTGCCCGACTTGAACGTGGGGCCGAAGTGGATTCGCACGTCACCGACTCGCTCGATGGGGACGCGCTGTCCCATCATCAAGACACCACTATGCAGAAGCTCTTCGGCGCTGCGATGTTTGTTCCCCTGTGCTTCCTCGTAGAGCGGACTGATAATCGTGCAGGAAATATTGCGGCGTGTCAGCGCTTTCGTTAGCCCGACAATTACCTGTGCAAGCCCGCCCGCAATCGCATGCGGACCCTCCGGAGCGATGAAGACAACTTCCCCGATGCCGATATTTTGCAGCATCGAGACGACCCTGCGCAGCTTCGGCTTTGACAACACGCGCCGTTCCAGCTCGAGATCGGTTACCGCTCGCTGATAATATTTTGCAATGACCGAACGAAGCCCGAGATCGCTCTTTGTGGCATTGTACAACAACCTTGAGAGGTCTCGGACCTCGTCACCGCGAGAAAGTGCAGCAAGGGTCTTTAGAAACAGCTCGTAGGACGAGAGACTGCGGAGAATCTTTCCCTGCACCTCGATGTCTTCCACCATCTCGACTCGCAGCGACTCGAAATCGGCAGGAAGCTCTTGATATTTGATTTCGAACTCCGCATCGCTGCCCCCGAACCAAAAACGCTCTCGCGTGCCCCGGGAACAAGCATACAGCGTGGCGCCATAACGCCCGACCGATTCCGGTGTAAGTCGTTTTCGAATGACTCGAACGCCATCATCCCGGGTGTGGATCTCGGCGGAGTGCACCTCCTCATCAATCCATCCGCCGGCGACACCGGGCTCATCTTTCCGTCCCCAGTGAACGAAGAAATCCGAGTGCTCGAACGCCTCGCTCGGCAAACCGAAACGGAAGACCACGTCTGCATACGACGTACTGACCATCGCCTCCGCGTCACCAAGCCGCTCGAAGCGCTGACGTAACGCTCTCGCAGTCCGCTGGGCAAGATCATCAAGAACACCAGGAAGGCGGAGGTCTTCCTCCGTCCGACCATCGAACTCTTCAATCTCGAGGCTGAAGAAACCCGAAATGAGCTGCGGTCCATCATCACGGCTGTCGAAGAGTCTGAATTTTCGCGGATGCGGAGTGACCGAGGCGCCCAGGATGGACCGAATCGGTTGGGTCACCACGACGCGCGGAGCGCGATCAGCAGCCTGCTGTTGCAGTACCGACTTAAGCGCTCCACTCTCGAGATCAGGCTCGAGCGCAAGTTCGAATTGTTCGAAGTCGTCGGAAAAGACATCGACGATATCAGTGATATCCGTAACACTTGCCTGCGCCTGCCGGTCGAGCTTCCGCAGTTCGTTCTCGAGATAGCTCGTAATGTCCTTAACCGCCTCAGGAGCGCCGATAGGCGAGCGGGTGTGCTCCTGGCTCGACTTCGCTACCAGCGTCACGGATGACGCAGACAGAGCACGAAGCTCACGAACGAGAAACTCAAGAAAGTTGACATACGAACGAGAGCCGGGCTTGAGCAGGAAGTGAACCGGAAATCGCTGGTAGAGGATGCCGGTAAATGTCAGCGTCCCCTGCCGAGTCGACAGCCTCGCGACGACATCACTTTTACGGCTCTGTCGGCCGACGGTCTTAGGCGCGCCGGCTCTCACACCCTGACTCGAGCGTAAGACGTTGAGCAAGTCTGTATCAGTCAGCGCCAGTTTGAGCTGAAGGTCTTTGTCGTGCTCATGTCTCGCCAACTGCATTTCTCACTCTTTGGAAATACCCCGCCCAACCGACACGAATTGGCACACCAGAAACGACCGAAACCTGCCTATGTAGTTCAACAGTCTGTAGTCCAACGGTCTACAGTCCAACGGTCTACACTGTCCCTGACGCCGGTCACATGTCCCTAACGCCGATCCGGATCGCTTCGCCACGGCGAAGTCGAAAAGCCTTCACCTCTTGGGCACCCCGTCACCTCCTGGACACCATCGCCGATCAGCCGACTCCGTCCAGCGAATCGTTCGCTTCCGAAGAACGCGCACCTTCGAAGAACGCGAAGTTCGACTACTCGACCGAAAGGCACGGAACGTTGGTGACCTGCGCACCGTCTTTCGACCGACCGTCTTTCGATCGGCCCGTCTTGTAACAGGCCCGTCTTGTAACTGAACGGTCTACCGAGCGTGCTGTCCTCTAAACGTGCTGCCCGAAGCTGTTGTCTGGCGGTTTCGATTCTCTGACGATCCAACATTGTTGTTAGGTCGCCATTAGCCGCTACAAGAGAACCCGGATAACAGATAAAGATGCACGATTAGCTTATCCGGTCGCAGCCATGTTCAGTGGGAGAAAGTGCGTCTCGAGCGTATCTGCAGGCAGTTTATAGCTATTCGCAACCACAAAACAAGGAGGGAGATTCGAAAAACCATCTCCTCCGCATGAGCTTGTCGTTCCCCGACACTCCTACTGCCTTGGACAATGGCAAGGGGTGAGAGTTCAGGACGCTTTGCCCTGCCGATACCGAACATAGGCGTTATGGGCGTGAATACTCTCGAGAGCTTGTGCTTCAATCGAGAACGCACGGATTGGGGAGCTGGAGCGAAGGACTTCCACCGCCTCCCGAGCGACATCTTCGATAAATTTCGGGTTAGCGAATTGCTGTTCGGTTACCTGCTTTTCGTCAATACGCTTTAGCAGCGGGTAGAGTTCGCTTGAACCGCAAGCTTCCAACCGACGGATCAGCGTTTCCAACACCGGGAATGGGAACAGATGAGCCTGCGTCCCAAGCTCCAGCCCGACTCGCAAGAGCACTCGCTGATTGTGTGCCCCCTCATCTGAAATTTCCTTGCTGCAAGGGCAAAGATTGGCTGTGGCAACCGACAGTTCAACCGTGGTTTCGGCGGCACTCACGGAATTCTCACCCATACTTGCCCCGACGGTGACACCGTAGGCACTGGGTGCACTCAGGCCAGAGACCGGCGAAGGCTTGCGAACGAAATAGCGGAAGCACGTCTGAACCCGAACGGCCTCGGTGTCCAAGCGTGCTGCCATCTCCGCACAAAGAGAAGACAAATCAAGACTTTTCAGCCCCTTAGCTGCAAAAACGTCGAGGATTTGGACGAAGCGAGACATATGCGTTCCCCGACTGCTTTCACTTAAACGAACACCCGCCTCCCAAACCGACGGCACAGTCAGTCGTGAGTTATCCGGCAGACAAAGCGTCAGCGGTAACTCAAACCCCGAGATCCCGACTTCGTCCAAGGGAATATTGCGGGAGTCAGACTCCAACTGCACGTCAGGGAGTATTAGGGACTCTTTCATTATCGACGTCTCAATCTAGTGCGGCTCGCCAATCTGAAGTTGCCGAGCGAACGAAGGTGATCGACATCTGCGAGACTACGCGAACACTGTGTACAAACTGGTTTGCGGTCCACTGGTCGCTTCGACAGGCGACTTCAGCGTGAAACGCCTGTAAAAGCGCGCGTCTCACAGAAGCTTCTTCTGCTCGCCACCCTCAAGAACCGCAGGCTTCGGCACAAAAAAGTCGAAACTTCCCCCCGACCGAGCCGAGAAGAGGACGAGTAACATGTCGGTGAAGTTCAGCAAAGGATGCTGACGAGTCAGCCGTCGCAAAAAGCTCACTGGATTCGACTCTCTCCGAGTCTGCCAAATACGGTCAAGAATAACGCCACCTCAACGCCGGCAGCGTCGCTGCAGAACAGAATGCGACGCAGATACTTCTGAAGCTATCAAGGCTGGGTAGTCGGATCCGCTGTCGGATCAACGGGCGTTCGATCGGGATATGCTTCATAGAGCGGCTGAGGTGCCCCGGCCGCTGCCGCTGTTTTCTCATCAACGGCATACCATTTCGGTCGCCCCACGACCTCGAACCACACCAGTTTCACAAAATTTATCGCCAATGCATACACCAACGAAAGCAGAAGCACTCGCGACCACGGCGCCGGGACAAGGTGCACATACACCCGCCGCTTAGCGAAGTTATCAACAAATGTCGGCTCGCTATCCTCAAACAGCGACGGCTCGGTCAGAAAACCGGGCAACACTGACTTCTTTTTCTTTCGCTTGGCGAACGCCACCGACTAACCCTCCATAACCATTATTACAATCTTCACCACTAGCGTGCCTTCAGCCCCCTTCCAACACCATCTCACCCAGTCCAGCCTCGCGGTATCGCGTGGAACCGGGTTCCTCCAAAATAGCCCCCGACCCTACAACCCCGGGTGTAATACCCGGGGAATCCCTGGGGGAATCCCTGGGGAATCCCTGGAACCGGGTTCCTTCTAAATGCGTTCAGATTAGACGGGCCCACCAAGGAGCACCGATGCGCACGCATCCGCCGAACGGATTCCTATTTAGGAGGAACCCGGTTCCAGTCCTCGCCAGTCCTCGCCAGTCCTCGAGTCCTCCGAACCTTCGGCCACCGGTAATCTGTCGGTTCAGCCCAATTGGCTGGGCCGATACCCCATCCAGCATGTCGAGAATTTACCTCCGGAGGGTGCCGAATCATACCGCCGGCGGCCACCTCCGGTTTAGAAGGAACCCGGTTCCAGCGTTAAGGCCAGCTTTCCGGAAAGAGGAAACCACTGCGGTTACGTATGGAACGTCCGTTCGGGGCTGCCCGTTACATGAGCGTCGGAACTCGTCATAACCCAGAAGGAGGTGGGTTTCCGTCTGGAGCCTTTCGGGCGGCTACCGCTCGAGCGCTTCGGCTACGGGATTACTCGGTTTGAGGCAAAAAGGACTTCAGCGGCACATTTTTTATTGTTGGTCAGCAGCTCGAAGACGCTACATTGCGTTCGATACTGTAGCGAGGGTTCGTTACGCGGATTAGGCGCTCACAGCACCGGCGAAGAGCATATTTATCGGAATGCCGAAAAAGAAGAAAAAAAACCGCTCCTACGCGCGCTATCGCTGGCGTGAAAAGCACCGCAAGCAGTACACATTCACCAAAACCAAATTCGTCGTCGGGTTTCTGGTGTCGGTGCTGACAAGTGTGTTTTTAGGCTCGTACTTCGACCACTACGGTCGGATCGTACTGCATCAGCTCGCCGAAGCGGTTGAGGTCGCTATTGTCGGCGAACCCGTGATCGAGGAAGCGACCCCGGCTCCAAGCCAACCTACCGACCCTGCTAGCACCATGATGCGGCTCGAGCGGAAGCTGGCCGAGGGTAGGCCGTAGCCTCGTTCTTCCGCTTCAGCTTTCCGCATCGACTCTTGGGGCGTTGGCTACCGTTCCAGCGGCTTCTTGCCGAACACTGCGACAAAATGTGGCCCGGGCCTTCCTGTCACCTTTTCGAAACCGGCGCGCTTCAGATACGTCTTGAGCTCTTCCTCCGTCGAAGGCTTACTTATCGCCGGAGCGCGGTGAGCCGGATCGATCGATACGTTCTCCTCGAACAACGCCCATCCGACCTCACCGTCAAGATTGAGGTTGTCGACATAGAACTTCCCACCCGGGCGTAACACTCGAAACGCCTCCATGACGTAGCGATACCGATCCCACTCGTCCAAATGCATGAACACAGTGGAGCAGTAGACTTTATCCACGCTGCGGTCAGCCACTTCACGCAGGGAGCAGGTGCTTAGTTCGATGAGCTGAACATTCGGAATGCCGCGAAGATATTCGGCGGCATGACTAAGCATGTTTCCCGAGATGTCACTGCCAATCCACCGGCCGCACTGCGGCGCCAGAAAACGTCCGACCCTACCGATGCCGCAACCAATCTCCAACACTTCGTCGTCGGTGTCGATTTCAAGGGCATCTCGAATCGTGGCGGCAGTTCGGATACCGCTTTCCTCCAGCTCCACCGCGTCGCTCGTACCGGCCACACTTGCGCAAGCTGAAACCACATCCGAAGCCGCGCCGTTCCACACGGCTTTATAGACTCCTCGTTGGTGCTTGAGTATCGGAGCCTCTGCACGTGACACTTGGTAGGGTCCGAAAGAAAGCAACTCACGACCGTGACACAGATCCACGCGAATAGTGACCGAGTCTCGCTCGGTGCCAAGTTCTGCCCACTGGACTATCTGACGGAAACCGCACGGCTGGGTCGTTTCAAGGCCGTGCACACACACCACGTCCGGCCGGTCGTCGTTAAAGGTCAACGGTCCCCAAAGTGAACCATCGACATATATCTGGCCGGAGAGGGGTTGCTCATCCCGAGAAAACGCCCACCCTCGAATTTCGATCGGCCCGGCGACAACCTCGTCGTTTGCCGGACGCTCGATTCGACAGTGGAGTCTCTGCTCAGCAACGGCCGTTGCACGCTCGACCTGTACCGGGCCCAGGACGTGCATGTCGGAGCCGTGTTGAAATTCGACGCGGATCTGCGCCTGCGTTGCTCGCGGACCGATCCTGTCCCAGCTGATTTGCTGCTCGAATCCGACCGCACGTGACTCGTCGTCAATGCTGTAAGACTGTGCGACGTCGATCCGCGAACGGTTGACGACGATCGGTTCGACCACGTGCTCATCGATGATGATACGCCCGCGTACCGGCACATCATCGAACGAAACGACCCAACCGCGAACCGTGATAGTATCGTCGGTCACTTCGAAAGCACTCGGGCGCTCAAGTCCGACACGAAAACGCTGACCGGTAAACAATCGTTTCCGTCGCCTTTCACTGACCTCCCGCGACAGCGCCGGAGAAGCTCTCAGCACTTGGTCCATCACGTGTTTCAGTCGAATAACGGGCGTACGTTCCATGGTCGGGCACCTTCAAATTTGCATGATTGTACTGCGAAGCGAAGGCACTGTACAGAAGCACAAGCGCGAAAAACAACAACAATCTCGCGCTGTTACAATAATTTTACTTCATCCGTTCTAAAGTTGGACAAAGCCTCTTCTCCATTACGCTTGCTCAGACCGCATGCGTTCGGGTACGGTACGCGCTTTTCTTCGCGACGAACGAAGTTGCAGCGCACGTTCTATCGTTCATTACGTGCCAGCCCATTCACCCTTGGAAAAGCGAATCGTGCCGGTATGAGTTTGCCTGACGACGCCCAACGTCTCATCGAAGAAGAGGAGCAAACGCTCGTCACTGTCATGCAGTCGCTCCGTGAGCAATTTGCCATCGGTACCGAGCGGTATCAGATGGAGACCGCACGTGCGCGCGACCTGACGGCTCAGATCGTCAATGCACGACGCGATGTCGACAAGCAAATGCTCGCCTCCGACGAAGCCGTCTCTCATAGCCTTAGCGAAGCAAAGCGCGAGGAACTGCGCTCAATCGACCGTTTGCTCGATAAGCCTTACTTCGCGCGGATCGTGCTCGAAGAAGACAAGGACGGCCGCCCCTACGAAATCGAATACAAGCTCGGCACTGCTGCAAACACCGATTGCCGCATCATCGACTGGCGGCGTGCCCCCATCGCCAAGCTCTACTACGAATACAAGGAGGGAGAAGAGTATTGCGAGCTCATCCAGGGGCGTGAACGCAATGGAATCATCAAAACGCGCAATAAGCTTGGGATCTCGAGCGGCATTCTCGAACGGGTAAGCTGTCGCTACGGCGACTTCTTTCGTACCGACAAGGGCTGGAGCGGGACCGTTCGTGAACCCGGCCAGGCAACTGGCGAGCGGCAAGCCAGCGAATACGGCGCATTGCGCAATATCCTCTCGCTGATCACTCCCGAACAATTTCGCACGATTACCGAAGACGCTGAAACGGCCGTGCTTATCCAAGGAATCGCCGGATCCGGCAAAACGACGGTCGCGCTGCACCGTCTGGCCTGGCTACTGCACGAAGACAACTCGGATATCAAGCCGAAGGAGGCTCTCGTGCTAGTTCTCAGTCGCGCGTTCAAACGCTACGTCCGCGGCGTCTTGCCTCAGTTGGCTATCGAAAACGTCGACGTGCTGACCTATTTCGAATGGACCCAGTGGACACTCCGCCGACTGTTCGGCCCCGACACACCAACCGGTGTCGCGCTTCGTCGGGAACGGATTGCCGCTCATCCCGGCGTTCGTCGAGTGAAGCGCTCTCCCGCGCTCCTTGTCCTCCTCGAATCTCACATCGCCGAAGGCCGCCTTAACCTGCAACGACCGCTCTCCGCCGTGCTTGACGTGCTCGCGCAACCGAACAAGTTCCTCGAACACGATCGCTCGGGACTTCTCGACCGGGAACTGGTACAGCAAGCAGCGGAGCATACGCGTGCCTGTCTAGAGCACGATACTCTCGATACTGCGGATGACGCGTTGCTACTCCGAATCGCCCAGGTCGCACAGCTCGGCACGTTTCGCAAGGACGGCACCCCCCTTCCCTACCGCCACGTCGTCGCCGACGAAATCCAGGACTTCAGCCCGGTCGAGCTGGAGACGATCCTCGCATCCGTCCAAGACGCCTCCCAGCTCACGCTCGTCGGCGATACGCATCAGCAACTTGGCCGCAATGCCGGTTTCCCGGGATGGGAGGCGCTTCGAGCGCATCCTGAACTTGCCGAGGCGGGCGTCGTTTTCAGCTCCCTGACGGTAAGTCATCGCTCGACCCTACCCATCATGCGCTTGGCGGATCACGTGGCAGGCAATCCCCGCACGACGGAAGGGCGGCCGGGGAAGGCTCCAATCTGGTTCAAGTGCCGACAGGAAAACGAGGGAGTCCGTCAAGCGATCCAATGGCTCGGACGAGTCCTCGAACGTTTCCCCGGCACCCTTGCTGCAGTAGTCTGCCGCACGCTGGGCGAAGCAAAACATGTCCAGTCGCTGCTGGAGCCGACATTCGGTTCGGCTGTTCGCTACGGTGATGACGACACTTTCACCTTCGAAGAAGGCATCGTCGTTACCGATGTTCGTCGGGTCAAGGGGCTTGAATTTCCTAACGTGTTGATTTGGAATCCCGATGCCCGCTCCTATCCGGCCCGCGAGCAATCCAGGAATATGCTCTACGTGGCGATGACTCGCGCGGAAGAGCTGCTCTGTATTGTCACGTGGGGAGAAGCGAGTCCCTTGCTTCCTCCGGTGACGTCGAAGCTCGTCCGCGGGTTCGAGCCCGACGCAATTGAGGAAGATGACAGTGACGACTGACGACCTGACGACCTGACGACTGACGACCACCTGAGCCCTGTTACCGACCGTTGAGCAGCGGTGCAAGAATCTGCTGAAAACGGGCGTCTGCATACTGCAGCGCTGTTCGACCGGTTTTGTCGGTCGCCTTGGGCTTCGCTCCATACAGCATGAGTAGGTGCACGAGCGCCCTGTCCCCTACTTCCGCAGCGCGCATCAGCGCGGTCACCCCCGCCTGATCCGCGCTCTCGATTGTCGCGAGCGCATCCTCGGCTTCCAAAGTCTTCAGCAGTAGATTCACCAATTCAAGACTCCCACCCCGCACGGCGTACTGCAGTGGGAGCTCTCCCTTACGGTCCGCAACCGACAACAACCCCCGCCGCACTTGAGGCAATGCGAGCAGCTGCCGAACAATTGCAGAGTTTCCCGCTTCAATCGCGTGCACCAGTACCGTGCGACCCCCTGCATCCTGGGCATCCAGCCGAGCTGCAGTCTGAACCAGTGCATCAACCAGCGGTTGCTGACCGCGACGCACGGCGTACATCAACGGCGTCACTCCATCGGCATCCGGCAGTTCGGCAAGTTCCGATCCAACCTCACTGCCGAGTAACTGACGGACAAGCTCTTCGACCGTCTGTGGGTTCGTGTCGGCATCAAGCAGTAAGGCTTCATGGAGTAACGTCTGCATCGCCTGATTGCGCGCAAGCAGCACCGGTGGCGGGCTTTCGCGAAGCAACAGTCGGAGACCATGGGTGGAACCTGAGCGAACTGCCATACTAAGAGGGGTCGAACCGCGGTCATTCGAGGCCGTCACGCTAGCGTGATTCTGTAAGAGCTGGGCTATCGCGGTCACGGCATTCCGCCCTGCGGCGAGGTGAAGGGGGGTCGACCCTCGAGCGTTTTCTTGCTCGGTCTGGGCGCCGGCATCCAGCAGCAGGCGCACGATAGCCCCCTGATCTAATCGCGCCGCTAAATGTAAGGGCGTTTCTCCGTTCAGATCACGATCGTTTACTGCCAACTCGCTCTCGCCGAACCAGCCGGGCGCGAGCAAAAGCTGCACCATCTGTGGATCGAGGATACTGACTGCCCGATGGAGCGCTGTTCGACCTTGTTCGTTCCGCGCTGCACGATCTGCACCTGCGTGCACGAGCGCGAAGACTAGATCTGTCCTCCGGATTCGAACTGCTCGATCAAGTGCTCCGAGGTCATCGAGAGCTACCGGGACTTCAATCAGTGCCTTAAGCGGTTTGGTCCATTGGGGCGAAAGGTAGTGTTCTGTCGCCAACAGGGGAACAGCAACGCGAGCGCGAACCGAATCAAACGAACGCGCCGCCAAAATCACGGCACAAGCGACGATCCCACCCAGCACTACCGCTATCGCAGCTAGTCTACGAACTCTTACGATTCGGCCCACTGTAGCTCTGATAGACGTCGCAGCCCGAAGTAATTGGCGGCGTGGAGCCGGGTCGGACGATGCTCTGTGCCGTCGGAGCAAATCAGCGAACTCGCTAGCGGATGCCAGGCGGACTTCCGGGTCTTTGGCCGCGGCCTGCCGCACAAGTTCATCGAACCAGCGCGGCACAGGTCCAAAGGGCCCGCTCAAGGTGGGCAGTTCCTGTTCAAGGTGCATCTCTGCAAGGTTGAATAGCGAATCGTCGTCGAACGGCGGCCGCCCCGTCGTCAAGTGAAACGCCAGAATGCCCAAGGCATAGACATCGCTCTTCGGCGAAGCTGAGGCCCCTGTTAATTGCTCAGGAGACATATAGTGGGGTGTTCCCAGCAGTGGGCCAATCTTGCTCGTTGCAGGATTCTGCCACAACGCCCGAGCGATTCCGAAATCCGTCACCTTCACGTCGCCCGCGACCGACAGCATGATATTGTCGGGCTTCAAATCCCGATGGATCACACCGCGGTCATGCGCATGAGCGACACCTCTCGCGATCGCTTCGAGAATCACCAGAGATTCGTCGAACCGAAGGGGCGGCTCCTGACGAAGGCGGTTTGCCAGGCTTTGCCCCTCGATGAATTCCATCGAGATGAAACACTGTCCCTCCGCGGTCGAGCCGATATCATACACACGCATGATGTTGGCGTGGGCCAACTCGCGTGTGACAAGCACTTCATTGCGAAATCGAGCGAACGCGGAGTGGTCGACAATCAGGTGGGGATGGAGGAGCTTGAGCGCCACGACTCGGTCGTCCAACACGCTGTCGAGCGCCTGCACTACGGAGCCGGTGGCGCCGATACCGACGGTTCGAACGATACGATACCGATCGGCTACTACCGTGTCCGGAACGAGTCGCTTCCGCTCAAGTGCTCGAGGGCCCATGCCCTCAGTTATGCGATTCGAAGGTCTGTTGGCGACTTCCTCTCTACAGCGCCCGGGAAACCCTCAGTGACACGCCCGCCTAGCGTCTATTGGTCGCTATACTGTTCAATTTCCTCATCTAATACCTCGAGCAGCACCCCCGCCTGAGCGAACAGACTCCTCGTGTCCGCTCCCGCATGGTAGAGCCGGCGGCAGACCACTCGTCGGATGCCGACAGAGATTATCAGCATGGCGCAGACCCGACACGGCTCCATCTTGCAGTAGAGGGTCGCTCCTTCAATCGGGATACCGTAGCGCGCAGCCTGGCAGATTGCGTTCTGCTCGGCATGGATAGTACGAACGCAGTGACGGCGCACCGTTTCGTCTTCATCGGTCACTTGCTTCATCAAATGCCCGACCTCATCGCAATGAGGCAGTCCGGGAGGGGACCCGACGTAGCCTGTTGCCAGGACTCGCCGATCCTTGACGATGACCGAGCCCGCCCGACCGCGATCGCACGTCGCCCGGGTCGCGACGATTTCACTCATCTGCAGAAAATACTCGTCCCAACTGGGGCGTCCGTTCGTCTCCGACTGTAGGTCGTTTCCCATCGTCTTTTCCCTGCTGTTTCTACCAGCTTTCGCAGGAGTTGCTCATTCACGAAGTCGTGCGTAAACGACCTGAAAAGTCGCCTCCGGAACAGAGGATGAACTACTTCAGGAATCGGTTAGTCACCCGCTACCGTAACTCGACCTTGTAGAGAGTTAGTTGAACAGTCTCAGGACTTGCACTCTTCAGTACGCTGAAGGGCTGCTCGCGAGGCTCCCAGTAGAAGCTGACTTCTCTCTCGGCGCCTGGCGCGACATCGGCGCTATCATCCGACACAGGTTCGCGGAAAAGCACAGCCTGCGACGTATCTTGCGCTACAAGTAAGCCACTCCAACCACGGATATGCTTCGCCGAAACATTCTTCACTTTCAGTTGAAGATACAGACGAGGCGCAGCAAGTCCTTCCCTTACCTCCTTCGTCGAAAATCCGACAACCTCCAGGGGCGACTTGTCGGACACTTGAAGTGGTGACGACTGCTCTGCAGCCTCGGAACCCAGCGCAGCGCTTTTGACCCAACCCTCGACGGAGACACGACTCCAGGCCCCGCGCTGTTCCAGCACCGTGACCTCGGTGCTGCTGTAGAGATCACCTTTCTTCGGACCGCCCGGCGTTTTACAGAACGGTTGGGAGGTTCCCTCGATAAAAAACGAGTGCCCAACCTGATCATCTGCGACCACAGTTCCCGGAAGAACCGTCGTCGCCCAACACCAAAGTCCTACGACAACATACGATGCGGTTTTCATCCAATCCGAGAGCCTCCTCTGTAGTGCGTTCTCTCATGCTACGGGGAAATACCCGAAGCTGAGCCAGGTACCGCCACTGCCCAGTAGTGACGTGCCAGTATAGGCGTCAACGACGCTATTGAGAAAGGCGAATCCGAAAAGACTGCTGAACCCCGCCTCTGGAGACCGTCGAAAAACGAAGTTTTTTGGCGGGACCGGCGAGCGAAGGTCGCTCACCGGACAATCAGGGCATCGCTGTTCAGCAGCACAAGCACCGCATAGTGCGGTTACAGCCAGCGCGTTACGGTGTTCGCCAGTGAGCCGAGCAGGCTCATCCAGGATTTCCCTTCCTGTCCCCTTGAGAGTTCGTTCGCATCGTTCTCGGCTCCACCAAAGAGCCCCGCACCGTCGAGAATCGTGCCGAGCGTGCCAAAAAACCCGTCATTTCCCTGTATGCCTGCCTGCACACCAAGATCTGGAAAGGTCACAGGCAGCGAGGTCGCGGGAATGGTAGACGGAGTGCAGCTTGTCGAGCAAATGCCTCCATCCGTTCCAACCAGTCGAGCAAGAAGCGTGGTCACCAGCCGTAGAGTATTCATCAGCAGGCCGCCAAGCTCTGCCATGGATTGCTCGCCACTGGTGATGGGCAGCTCGGGCATGCAACCGCGCAAGCCGGGGGAGGTATTCAATCCCCAAGCCGGACGGCCCCCCCAGGCGTCGGAGCTGACGGGAGAGTAGACAGGTAGCTGATTGTTCCGTGGGAAACCGGTCGTCATTGCGGTGGTCGCGTAGTCGCACATTGCTTTTCCTCCTTGTGCCGCCTTGACTCACGAGCGGCCCTCATTGAAATTCACGGTAATTTGAATGGCGATGGGGCACACTGAGTCCACTGTGTTTCCCCCGTCGCGTACAATGGTATTGTCGGCCGGGCGAAGATTTTATTACCCGCCTCTCAACTCAAGAATTGATGGCGCCCAACGAAGTATACTAGGGGCGAAGGAAGCAGTGACCGGGAGCAGACAGTCAGTCAGGTTGCCACAGATTGGCCGATGGGCGTGGGACGGTGGATCACCAAGCACGGTGGTACGCGCGCTTGGGCTCGAACCAGGGCAGTATGCATTGTGGGAGCAGTTGCCGAACGACGCTTCGCATCAAGCCGCCGGCTTTGCGCCCAGAGCCGCCAGTAGATTTCGCTACGCCGTACTCGGTCTCGAGCGCTCCCTCACCGTCCAGCATGGCACACTACGGACCACCGGTGAGGACCAGGCGGGAACTCGCCTCCTGAGCGAGTTCGGAGCGAACGTTTTCGCCCCGGTCGAGGACGCACTCGCGCAGTGGCACGGACGAGCTGACCGAGAAACCGTTGCCGCCCGGGAGCACTTCGAGCTTCCGCCTTTCATCGGCGGACTAATTGGCTTCGTCGGCTACGATACCGCTCGATATCTAGAGAAGATCCACACTGCCACGGGGCACGCAATCGAACCGGATATCTGTCTCTATCACGCCGAAACGATTCTCGTTCAGGATATCGAACAAAAGCAGCTCCTACTAATCAGCTGGAACCCGCAGAGCCACGAAGCAGTGGCCCGCCGGATTGAAAAAGCCTTGCCCGCCGCCGCAAAAATGCACTCGACGGATGCGCAGAACACACACGCTGGCGTAAGCCGCTCCCGCTTCAGCACCAACGAGTTTGTCGCCCGAGTGCAGAGCGCAAAGGAGTACATCCTTGCCGGCGACATCTTCCAAGTCGTGCTCGCAAACACCTTTACCCTCAATGCCCTCCCAGACCCGCTTGCCCTCTATGAGGAACTGTGTCGGCTAAATCCTTCGCCCTATCATTTCGCCATTCCCTTCGGCAGCCATTGTCTGGTCGGCGCCTCACCGGAGCTCATGCTGAGGTGTCGAAACATCTCGCAGGGTAAGGTGCAAGCCGCGATGCGCCTGGTGGCCGGTACGTATCCACGACGGGAAGGTGCCTTCGACGAACAGGCCCAGCGGGCACGCCTGCTCGCCGATGAAAAGGAACGGGCAGAACACATCATGCTTGTAGATCACGCGCGGAATGACATCGGTCGAGTCGCTGAAATCGGCTCAGTGTCAGTAGATGAACTTCTCGCGGTGGAACCGTACCGCGACGTGCTACACCTCGTTTCTCAGGTCAGCGGAGTCCTACGCGCTGGAGAGTCTGCATTTGCCGCGCTACGAGCCTGTTTTCCCATCGCGACGCTGACGGGAACGCCGAAGATTCGGGCGATGGAGATAATCGCCGAGCTGGAAGGTCCGAGCCGCGGGGTCTTCGGCGGCTGTGCGTTACTGGCGGGGCACGATGGCTTTCTTGACTCAGGGGTTATCATCCGTAGCGCAGTAGTCGGCCCCGACGGAGTGACCGTTCGCGCCGGCGCCGGCATCGTCGCTGACTCTTTGGCCGAGCGAGAAGATCAAGAGTGCCGTTGGAAGGCGAATGCGGTGCTCCGTGCTGCAGAGGCCGTCGCTTGTCGAAAGGCGGCCTGAACGACAATGATTCTGATTATCGATAACTACGATTCCTTCACCTACAACCTCGTCCAGTATCTCGGCGAGGTCACTGAGGGACGTACGCCGATAGAGGTCGTGCGGAATGACGAAATCGACGTTGCCCAGGCGCGCCGGATGGCTCCAGACCACATCGTCATCTCGCCTGGACCTTGCACGCCCAAGGAAGCCGGCATTTCCATGGCCGTCGCGCGAGAACTTGGACCCTCGGTGCCGATCCTCGGCGTGTGCCTGGGTCACCAATCCATCGGTGAAGCGTATGGCGCCGAAGTAGTCCGTGCAACGCTGGCCGTGCACGGAAAGACCTCGCGCGTGCGCCACCACAATCAGGGGCCGTTCGCAGGGCTACCCAATCCGTTCGAGGCCACTCGCTATCATTCCCTGGTCGTGCGCCAAGACTCCCTTCCCGCCTGCCTTGAACCCCTTGCCTGGTCTGTCGCAGAACCGGGGCGACCGGAGGAGCTGATGGGACTCCGGCATCGCGCGTTCCCTTGGATCGTCGGAGTTCAGTTTCATCCGGAGTCCATTTTGACGAACGTCGGAAAGGACCTCTTGCGGCATTTTCTCGCTCTTCGCCCACTCGTACAGGAGGACCTCCATGTCTGCTGATACCGCGGTCCTACTCCTTTCCGGAGGACTCGATTCAACCACAGTGCTTGCTCACGCGACCGACAGAAACTACCGCGTGCATGCGATGTCGTTCGACTACGGACAGAAGAATCGCTTCGAGACACAGCGGGCAGCAGCAATCGCTCGGCAGTATCAAGTCGTCGAACACCGCATCGTGACAATCGATCTACGTGTTTTCGGAGGCTCCTCGCTGACGTCCGACGCGCCGGTGGAACGCGATCGCCCGCTTGATGAAATCGGCACCGGCATTCCCTCGACCTACGTTCCCGCCCGCAACACGCTATTTCTCTCCTACGCACTCTGCTGGGCCGAGGCACTGGGAGCTCATAACATCTTCATCGGCGTTAACGAAGTCGACACCAGCGGCTATCCCGATTGCCGACCGGCCTTCATCGAAGCATTCACGCAGATGGCTAACACCGGCACTCGAATCGGCACGGAAAGCGGGGTCACGATCCACACTCCCCTACAGCGACTACGGAAGGCAGCTATCATACGCATGGGCCTTGCCCTGGGCGTCGACTACGGAATGACGAACAGTTGCTACCACCCGGACCAGGCCGGCCGCGCCTGCGGACGCTGCGACGCCTGTCGACTGCGCCTCAACGCTTTCGAAGAGGTAGGCATCGCAGATCCTGTGCCTTATCAGTCAAGTCCCGCAGCATGAGCTATCAGGTAAAGACCCTCTACTACACGCTGCAAGGCGAAGGCGCGCGAGCCGGCCGCCCCGCGGTGTTTTGTCGTTTTGCCGGGTGCAACCTTTGGAACGGGCGCGATCAGGATCGGGCGAAAGCGAAGTGCTGGTTTTGCGATACCGACTTTGTCGGCACGGATGGCATAGGAGGCGGCAGTTTTCCGGATGCGAACGCACTGGCCTCGGCAATTGCTTCGCAATGGCCAAAGGATGAACGGGGTAGGCCGTATGTGGTGTTTACGGGAGGCGAGCCGCTCCTCCAGCTCGACGAGGCGCTACTAACAGCAGTGAAAGCGGCAGGATTCGAGACAAGTGTCGAAACAAACGGCACTCTGCCGGCACCTGCGGGGCTCGATTGGATCACGGTAAGTCCGAAGCCGGGTGCTCCGGTCGTGCTACGTAGAGGAAACGAACTAAAGTTAGTGTATCCGCAGGAAGTCCATCCGGACTCGGTGGTCGACTTGGAGTTCGACCACTTCTACTTGTCTCCGCTTCATAGCGCAGAACCCACAACTCGTGAGCAGCATTTGAAGGCGGCCCTTGACTACTGCCTTACTCATCCCCGGTGGCAGCTTACGATGCAGTACCATAAAATCTGGAATATTCCGTAAGCCCAGTCCTGCTACGCGCCGTAGAGAAACTCGTCGATTGGTTCTTCGATAAACTCGTCCTGATCAAACGCCGCTATTTCTGCCGGATCGGGTGCATACTCTGCGGCGAAAATGCTGAACCGTTCGACGTCGTAATCATACTCCAGCGGATCTTCCGCAGAACCAAGCTCACGCTCAAACTGAGCATACGCGAGCAGCATCTCCTCTTCTTCATCAGCAAGCGCCACTACTTCCGCAACGGAAAGTCCGCTGTTTTGCGAGAGTCCACTGTCTTGCGGAAGTCCACTGTCTTGGGAGAATTCACTGTCTTGGGAGAGCCCACTGTCTTGGGAGAGCTGTGCATGGAGTGGGTGGTCAGGTGCCCCTTGGCGACCGATAACAAGCAGCATCAGGCTACAAGCGACAGCCACTCCTCCAAAAGTCGCAAGCAGTCGCGGAGCGAACAGGGAAAAGCCGGCCCGCCGTTCCGGAAGTGCGCGAATTGCGCGTCGCGCAGCAGCAAGATCTCCACTCTCGCGCTGTTCCCGGCGTTCGCGAAACTCCGCTCCCGCCTTTCTCAGCAGCATGTCGAGCGCCTTCTCTTCCGATTCAACCATTGCTACTCTCCCGGTACTGCAACCGACTCCAACAAATCAGGAGCTTGTTGCTCAATCATCGATTTCAAGTTCGAGCGTGCACGAAATAGATGCGTCTTTACGGTACTTGCCTTACAACCGATTCGTTCAGCACACTGCTCGATTGAAAGGTCTTCAAAGTAATGCAGCCAGACGGCGAAGCGCTGATTCTCAGGAAGCAGCTTGACCAGCGCGGCGAGCCGCCTATTTTCTTCCGTAGCGAGAAGCTGCCGCTCGACGCTCCGTGAAGGGTCCGGGTTGTTCGCCACGTCCTCCGGCTCAACGGCAACAAAGCGCTCCCGAAATCGAAGCTCTTTGCGGCGGAAACGCGCGATCCTCCGCTTGACGATCACGAAGAGCCACGTTTTCAGCGAAGACCGACCTCGAAACGCTCGAATGCTCTGCGCTGCTTGAACGAGTGCTTCCTGTGCGCAATCGACCGCAAGCGCATTGTCCCGCAGCTCGAGCAAACACAGCCGCAACATCCACTCATAGTGACGCCCAAGCAACTCCTCGAGCGCATCCCTTCCCCGTACCGTTTCTCCGGCAGGGGCTCGTTGCACCAGCTCCAGCAGCTCGACTTCCGTCATCTCTCCCCATCCGGACATACGCGATGCCTACCTACGGGTGTGCTCAGGCAACAGCCCGCGGGCAAAGGCTTCTCCAGCACCCTGCCTAATGAGTGCCGTGCGGTACCTAATTGGTGTACCGGCGCCGTTGCAGCCCTTAACGGCCCGAACTACGAGTAATTTCATCTTTATTGCCCTTGCCGCTACCTGCTGTTCATCTGATTGCCGGCAAAGCCGTGGAGCGTATTCGATGGCAATTTGCTACTGTTCAAACAACGCCCTCAACGAAGCTCCAAGTTAAGGAATCTGCTCATGTTTACCTCGGACGCCCTGCAAGGCAAGTTCATCTTGATTACCGGCGGCGCAAGCGGGTTGGGTCTTGCAATGGCAGAACGTTTCGCTCAGTGCG
>JAGRAW010000229.1 GCA_020434415.1 Bdellovibrionales bacterium | reverse complement strand
GTGACGTATAGACGAAGCATCGTTTAAGCTTCCGCAACATCTTTGAACCGCAGCTTGTGATGTTCTTACTGTGGGAATGGAGTGACATCCTTTCTTGCTCTTCTCTGGTGCATCCCGTAAACTTCACTTTGGCTGTAGTTTGGCTCTGCACAACCTTAGTCGGCACGCGAGTGGTAGCCGCTACGTAGCTGATAATCGCTTCGTAACCGATAGCCGCTCCGTAGCTGATAGCCGCTTCGTAACAATGTCTCTTGCCATTGGGTCTCTCGCCATCGGCATTATCACGAAAGACCGTGAAGCGGATCTAGCGCGCGTCCTGCAATCGTTACGGCAGCTCACTCTTCCGTATCAGCTTATCATTGTGAACAACGGTAGTCGTTGTGTTCGATCGGCCGTGGCCGCGGCGCAGGGACCAGCATGCACCCTGCTATACCATTACTCAAGACGGGACCTCGGAATCTCCCTGGGCAGGCACACAGTGCTCTCGCTAAGTGATGCGCGCTATTTTCTATTACTCGACGATGATACTGTCGTTGGCAACATCCAACAGCTCGTCGAACGGACCCTTGCCTATCTGGAACAGAACGACCGCTGTGGCGCTGTCGCGTATCAGTTGCTCGAGCCCGCCTCGCAGCGACCACGGACGTCGGAGCTGCCGACTCAGCAACGAGACTTCGAAACTTCGGCGGCACAAGATGTCTGCACCTTCGTAGGAGCCTGCCATGCGCTGCGAAGAGACGCCGTGTTCGATGTCGGTGGATATGCACAAGATTTTGTCGGTTGGGGGTACGAGGACAAGGACCTCGCACGGCGGCTCATTCATGCGGGGTGGTCGATACGCTATCTTCCGGAGCCGGTGTATCACCTGAAGTCTGCTACTTCGCGAGCTTGTTCACGCCATGCGGTTCTTTCACATTATCGGAACTCTTCTCTTTTTATTACGCGCCATCTTCGACTACGAGATATTTTGCTGGGAGTTTTTCTGCGCGGTCTTTTGCTTTCTCGCCACGTAGGCCGGTTTCCGCTTTATTCTCTGCTTGGAATTTGGAGCGAATGCCTCTCATCTTTCCGCTTGTCACGGCAGCCGTTTCATTCGTCGTACTTCGCGACGATTCGACAGCGAGGTGAACGTGTCTGGTAAGCGAACAGCGTTGTTCCTCGCGTCTATCGCGCCGAATCCGCTCTACGAGGAGCGAATGAAGGTACTCGAGCTCTCGGGCGGGTGGGACACGCATCTGTACTACTGGGAGCGTGTCGGGGCAGCAAACACTATTCCCCAAGACAGTCCGTTTCTGAGGAGTCGAGCCACTGCCGTGCGGCAGCGGTATTCAAAGCGGCTCGTGTTGCGGTTCGTCTTTCTCTGCTGCTTTGCAGCCCGCGTGTGGCGACTGCGTAGACGAAGCGCGCCGGACGTCATTCATGCTGTGCAGCCTGACATGCTTCTGGTTGCCGGGCTGCTCCGTTTGGCGTTTTCGGGTGCGAGGCTGCAGTACGAACTTCACGATCTTGTTGTGGAGCCGCTTCGTCGATACGAGAAGCTGATCTGCCGAATATTCGGCAAGCACATCTCTACCGCGTTTGTTACCTCGCCACTGTACGACTCGCAGTATCTGAAACCGCGAGGGTTGCTTCCAACAGAAGTATCCGTGCAGTACCTCTCAAATGCGCCGTTGGATTTTCCGGCACCGAGCACTGCCTCTTCATCTCGCTCGGGCTTCGTCATCGGTTGGTTAGGCACCATCCGCCAAACAGATCGGCTATTGGCATTGCTCGAGGCGGTGCAGCTCTGCCGACAGCGTGGCCTTGATACCTGCATCCTGCTCGCCGGTTCGGGAGACGTCACTCCTTTGCTCGATCAAGAGTCGTTCAGCAGCCGTGCTCTGACCTACTTAGGACCGTACCCGCATAGAAACCATTTCGCTTTATTCGAGCAGTGCGATTGCGTTTTTGCAGCGTATGCGCCAACGATGCTCAATTACCGATTACACGTCGCACGTCGGTTCCATGAGGCCGTGCTGGGAAGAAAAGCAGTATTGGTTTCCCAGCATACCTACATGGCGAGTCTGGTAGAGCAGTGTAATCTGCTGGGGGCTGCAGTCGGAACCGACCCTGAAGAAATGAGCTGCGCAATCGAACAACTTGCCGAGAAGAGAGCATCGTTCGACTTCTCCCACTACGCTGCACTCGAGACCGAGCATCGATTCGAATCGTTCGCCAAGGTGCTCTTGCACGCCTACCGCTGTCCGTCTATCGATCAAGCGACGGCGGACGCAACGGAGCTTGATCCGGACTCATACATACCTTGGGTGGAGAGTTCGAAAGGCCGCTAGCGCGTAGCGATGCTCACCCTCTGGGCAGCGTCTGGTCGGCGGCTGCAGTGCTACGTCTGCGGAGCCGGCGTGTTTTGATATGGAATCAAGCGACCAAACAAATAAGGATCGCTTGCAGGAGTCTTGGCGCCTCCATGATTGTCTCCATGGTTCAACTGCCAGGTGATTCCGCCATCGAGCGGCTTGAAGGTTATGCCGAGCTGAGCGTATAGATCGAGCACCTTCCGACCGTGGTCACCAAGAATGTAGCGAAGGTAGTTTGGGTCGATTGCCCGGACAATCTGTGCTAAGCCCGCAGGTGCAGCGAGATTCCAATCCGTGTCGAGAGAGACGGTGATACGCCGCTTCCCGATGAGTGCACTGTCGGCGAAGACGGAAACTTCTTTGACAAGTGTCGTAAACAGAACGCTGCTATGAAAAATGTGGCAACTGCCGCAGAAGCGGTGGAAGTCGTCCAACTCAAAAAAAGCACCACTGGTGAGGTCCTTTACCAGTCCCTTTCGGACGACAAACCCCGGCTCGCGGTACTGCAATATCTCGAGAAGGGACGGGTGAATCACGTCGTCACAGTCGTGAAACAGAACATAATCCGACTGACCTTCTCGATACAGCTCCTGCGCAGCGAGAAAATACTTCGCACCGCGGTCTACGTAAATGAAGTGCCGATCAGCGACTCCAGCGAGTCGACTAGGAAAATCAACGTCGAGAATACGAACACGTGGATGATCAATATCCAAAAGAAAGTGGCGGTTCTTTACTATCCGCCAGTGCACAGCAGGACTCTCCAACAAATGCTGCGCGGAGCCAAGCAACAAGCGACGAAGCACGTCGGGGTTGCGAACATGTTCGGGGTGGGGGAGAGAGGTGATTAAAACGAGCCTCTGAGGCGGACCGAGTCGCCTATACTGACGCTCAACAGCACTTCGGAACCGGGCATCCACCATCGACACTAGACGCCGTCGAACGGTCCGTTCGAGCGCCTCCGAGATCCGAAGACATTGATAGGCAACCTTTCCATGCAGTCCGCCACGGGGGGAGCGCCTTGGTTGTCTGAGGGTCATGCGCTTTTCCGTTGAAAATCGGCATCTGCTACCACCTTGCCGTGTTCAACCCGTAGGATCACATCGGCGAGCGATAGCGGTACTCGGTCGTGAGTTATGATGAGCATGCCGCGAACGTCGGCATTCTTCTTCAGCTCGCGTAGAAGCTCCCAAGTAAGCGTCTCGTCAGTCTCCGAAGTCATTTCATCAAGGACCAAGAAATGGGGTCTACGGTAGAGAGCCCGTGCGAGTAAAAGACGCTTCCGCTCCCCACCACTCAGGCACACCCCGGCGTCTCCCACAGTTCTCTGAAGTGCAGCGGCAAGAGTCTCTTCCGGAGCTAGTAGTCTTGCCAAGCGTAGCGCACGTTCGAGACTGCATAGATCAACTTCATGCTCCGGTACGCCGAAGGCGACATTTGGCACGACGCCACCGTTGATGATTTGACCATCCTGCGCAACGTAAGCAAAACGAGCGCGGATTGCTTCGAACTCGAAGCTTGTTGTTGGAACTCCGTCGACGCAGATCAGGCCGTTGGTCGGGGCGAGTATGCCGCATGCAAGCTTACCAAGCGTAGTCTTACCGGATCCTGACGGTCCAACCACGACGGAGACCGCGGCAAAGTCAAGGCTCACGTCAACATCGGCAAGTAGTGCCGATGATCCAAGGTGAGAGTAGGTCACCCCGAGAAAGTCGATGCGACCACTCGCTGGACGGAGCATCGCAGGATGCGGCAGTCCTGTGGACGATGTCGCGTCCGTGGTCAGTTCATTCGCGAAGCTTTGTAATGACAGATAGAAATTCTGATGCGAGTAAATTTTGGAGAGGTTGCTATAGAGACTCTGGCAGGCCGGGAGAATGCGGTAGACCGCGAAGAAAAATGCTGCGAGTTCAGGCACCATAGTGATTGCAGCACTTTGGTGGGAGTACGAGCGGACGGCAAAAAACCCTCCCAAGAAACACGCGCAAAGAAGTTCCAAGAGCGGGCGCGGAGCAATGGCGTAGAGGTGGTTACGGCTCAGGTTGCGAAAATAGTCTTCGCTCGCTTTTGCAAACCCGTCAGAGAAGTATCCTTCCTTTCGGTAGAGCCCTATTTCGTCCAGAGTGGACAGCGCGTCACTAGTGACCCCGGCGCGTCGATACTGGGACATTTTCAGGCGATTTCCGACCGTTTTCAACTTGGAGCGAAGGCAGAGAAAGATGACGCTATAGGCAAGTACCACGAGCAGCATAGCGGGAAGCGCAATTCTCGGACTGGTCACAAATAGGACGGCAGATAGCGACAGTGAGCGCAGTACGTTTGGGACGAGCGACAACGACGGTAATACGATGTGAACCGAAAAGAGATGGCACTCATGAAGGAGCTTTTCGCGGAGCTCGCTTTTCGGTCGAGCAAGCAGTTCTCGCCGCCCGTTTCGGAGTAGCGCATTGAAAAGACGCTGTGAAACGACCCTGCCGGTTTTCATCGCTAGGCGGTAACTTTCTGCTGAAATCAAAACCGAAAACAGCGATGAGCAAATAAGGCAACCCAAGAAAAGCAGAGGAAGGGAGAATGGGATGTAGTCGAGGAACCCGTTCAGGTCCAAAAGATTCGACACCATCCGTGCATCATGAGGAGCGCCGGCAGATTGCTCGCCCTTGAGACTCGGCGAGCTCAAAAGCAGCGCGACCATCGACGGAATAAGCAGCATGGAGCAAACATCAGCGGCGACCGAAACGCCGGAGAACAGGCGAAATCGTCGTAGCTGCCGCAGCAGAGACGCAGGAACGAGTGTTCCGAAACGGAAGAGGAGAAGGTCCGCGAGTCGGACGGCGCCGTGCGTCATTTCAGGCCTCTCCTGTGGCTATCGAGTAGAGCATCGTCAAGGTACCAAGCAAGAGGGCGATTCAGTTTAATCGCTGCTATCTTGCGAGCGATGTCGGTCCCGGCACCGATATGAGTCATGGCCGGGTCATCGGCGGGATCCGTGCAGCCGCGACGGTAGGAGCGAAACGGCAGAATGCCGATGCTCATAGCGCCATGCTCCGAGGAGTAGGAGCCGGAAATCACCTTGGAGGAGTAAAAGCGCCCTTCACGAGCGGGACCTTCGCCTGATGGTGGGCGCAGTAGTCGCAAGAGCGCTCTCGCAGTGCGCGCAGCCTGGATTTCGCGGAGCGGAGTGCTTCGAAAGCGTTCCCAGGCAGCTCGCATGCGTCTTGTGTAGAAAGATCGCTGAGCATTACCTCGAAGGTGCGGCGCGACTTCTGGAGGACGGTAGAGGTCGGAAAATAAATGAACGTCTTCAAACTGCCACTGGAGGTGCTGCCGCAGCAGCAGGCAGTTAAGCGCATCCTGCTCAGTGCGTCGCTCGTCGACCAGAAGCTGGAGCCACTGGTCGACGAAAGCAAGAGTACGCCTGTTTGTTCGCAGTAGGAAAAAGCCACTACACAGCGCGAGGCCCCAGCGTTCTAACGCTGCTGCGGGATAACTCATGGACTGAGAGAACAGCGCATCATAGGCGCGATAATCAGGATGCGAAAGCAAGGTCGCGCAGTCCTTCAGCCAAATTGCGTCGACATCCGAAAGCAACACGTCGAAGCCTGCGTGCAGGAGCTTGGCAACGGCGCGAATCTTAACTGCAAAAATCTGCCGAAGTCCTCGAACCTCCCAAAGCTCGGTGCAGAACCCGCGGGCACTAAGCGTTGCAAAAGTATAGCGATCAACGGCAGCGATATACAGATTCTTCGTGCCAAACCGCATGAAGCCGGCCAGCCAGTTTTCCGTCAACGGCAGATACTGTCGATTAGAGACGATTACACAAACCGGTTGATCTGCCGAGAATGCCGAGAGCTGCAGTGCGCTATTCATCCGCCACCCAGCAACCTAGAATAACCGAGCAGCTCGATTTCGTCGGCGAATTCTTCTTGTATGCGTTGTACATGCCGCGGCACGAGGAGTTCTTGACTACTACGAAGGTCGGTTCTGAAGGTGCTTTTGGCATGCGGCAGCTGGATAGACTCCGGGAGTCCAAGCTGCAGCCGGACCTTCTCCAGATCTTCCTCGAGCTGCTCGTAGCGACAAATAAAGTCAACCACCACCTGTCCATCGATGCGATACACATCTCTTCCGCGCATCTTAAGCAACTCTAACCCTCCGTGGTCGATAAACTCTTCAAGGGAACGCGAGGGGTCCTCCTGTTTGCGCCAGAAGTAACAGGAGACAGCGCGGTCCCACGGATTTCGTTCGACACAGAATTTGAAGTAGCTATTCCAAACCTTCCGACCTACGAGGTCCCGTATCGCTGCGGCAGGCATGTGATTGTAAAAGCGAACTGCGGGTCTCCTT
>JAGRAW010000228.1 GCA_020434415.1 Bdellovibrionales bacterium | reverse complement strand
GGGTCCCTGCAGGTCGTCGTGGAAACGGGAGCCGCGGGGGACCAATCGCTGCTGACAATTACTCGCTTTAGCGCTAATCCGCACTGTTTCAGCCGGCAGTCGATACCCGTGCTGCGATGCGGTCGCCTCTAAAATATAAGAACTGAGCGTACCCCCGATAAGTAACGACGCCAGCAGGAAATTCGTCCATACCAGCGAGCGAGCAAATGACCATTCGCGGGTAGAGTCTGCTGCCAAAGCGTCCTGCGAATCATTAGATAGTGGTTTTGTGTCCATAGGAAAAGTATCGCCACTAGCCCGGCCCGGCTGTGTGCGCAGGGACACGCTCCGCCGGTGTTCCTAGTGTGCGGTGTTTGCTAGTAAACCGCGCAGTATGCCGCTCCAGCAGCAGACCGGCAGTCGACTAATACCTATCATCGTGCTCGCGTCCATAATACTCGGAGTCCCGGTCACGATACACCCCATCGTTCTCATCCCAGTCGTCCCGCATGCGAGCCCGGTCCCGGCGCAGTTCCTCTACCTCCTCATCTCTTTGCTCCAGCTCGCGACCGATCAACCCACCGGCGGCCGCTCCAGCAGCGCCACCGACCAACGCGCCAGTCGCTCGATTCTCCGACGCGGCCGCACCTAGCGCCGCCCCGCCTACGCCGCCTATCGCAGCGCCCTTTTCGGTCTGTTCCCACTCGCGCGGGTTCCAACTGGTATCTGAACACCCGGCGAGAAGCACGAGCAGTGCTCCTACAGTTAGGCCGTAACGTTTATTCGCACCCATTAGAAGTCCTCCGGTAGCAATCCTTCATCTCTACCCGATTCTGTAGCGCCTCGAATGGTAATCCCATGATGCCCCTCACGCTTCGGCTCTCGGACGGCTAGGAAAGCACAGTGTCTGAGATTGGTTCTGAGTTTGAGTAGAGCACCGGAAGCCCGTACCTTCCGACCAGGGTCTACACGGATTGAAGTAGGATCAACGCCAACTCAGGGGCTTGATTCGCTTGCCCCAGTACCGCGGCGCCCGCCTGCTGCAGGATTTGCGCCTGGACAAGGTTTGCTGACTCTGATGCTACATCGACGTCTCGAATTTGAGACGCGGCGCTGGTGTAGTTTTCCCGCCCTACTTGCAGGTTGGCGATAGCGGTGGCGAGCCGACTCTGCACCGCCCCGATAACCCCTTGTTCTTCGCCGACACGTAAGAGGTAACCGTCAATCTCCCCGAGTGCCTCCAGGGCGGTTGCGCGAGTTGTGAGATCTAGAGGGGCTTGGAAACTGGTTGTCTCACTGTTGGAGATGAAGATATTGAGGCTGTCACTACCGTAGGCCGCAACTGCCAAATCGAGCGCACCGTCACCATCCACGTCGCCAATCGCAATTTGTCGTGGAAGGCCCGTCGGAGCAATCGTGACTCCCTCTTGGAAGGTACCGTTCCCATTTCCTAGCATGATGGAAATGTAGGCGGAACTACTGCCACCGATTACGAGATCGAGATTTCCATCGCCATTCAAGTCCTCATTCAGGATTTCACCAGCTGTAGCCGGGACGGTGTAGTTGACGCCCGCGGCAAACGTACCGTCTCCCTGGCCGCGGTGAAACGCAACCGCACCGGTGTTGAAAACGACCACCGCGTCGAGCTTTCCGTCTTCATCGAAGTCGCCTACCGTCGAGTAGTTTGGATTGTCGGTCAGCACGGTCGTAACGGGGCTCTTAAACGTCCCGTCACCGTTACCGGCTAACACTACGATACGATCCTGCGGCCCGGCGCCGACAGAACCCATTAGATCCAGCTTACCGTCGCCGGTGAAATCTCCCACATGCACGCGATAGGGCTGATCTGCCGCCACGTAGGAGACCGCCGCGCCAAAGGTTCCGTCTCCAGCACCAAGAAGCACACTGAAAGTATCTCCGCCTCCCGCTTGACCCGAATCGGCGGTAATCAAATCCAGCACGGAATCCCCATTGATATCGACCACCGTTACTCCGTGTGGATTGTCTCCTACCCCGTAGTCCACACGCGCCTTGAAGCTCCCGTTTCCATTGTTGAGCAGCACACTCACCGTGCTGTTGGTATAATTCGGGGTGACGATGTCGACTGCTCCATCACCGTTAAAATCAGCTACCTGCATGAACATCGGTGATGTGTCCGTCACAAATGATGTTCGCGCTTTGAGCGTTCCATCCCCGTTACCGAGAGAAATACTAATTCTGTTATCCAACGCGTCTGCTGTGGCAACATCCGCGATCCCATCGCCGTTGAAATCTGCGATCGTAACACCGCGTGGGTTGTTGCCGGCGCTGTAATTCGCGGCGTCTTGAAACGTGCCGTCACCCACACTGCGTCCCAGCCCGACGCCAATTTCGAACTGGATCGCGCCCTGCTCGCCATAACCACCCTGCGCGCGAAGAATGCCGAGGTTCCCATCGGTAAGCTGCAGACCGTTGAACGAAGTGGTGGAGATGATGCGATTGTATTCATCCACCAGCGCGTTCGCTTCTTCATCCAAAGCAGTTCGCTGTTCGGTGGAAAGAGTGCCGTTGGACGCCTGGGTCGCCAGCTCACGCTGCCGAACTAGAATGTTCGTCAGCTCGCTAACGGCGCCTTCCGCGATGTTCAGCAACCCGATTGCATCATTGAAGTTGCGCACACCTTGCGTGTAGACGCGCGCATCGACATCGAGATCAGAGGCTATTGCCAAACCGGACGCATCGTCACGTGCCCGGTTGATTCGTAGACCGGTGGAAAGGCGATTGAAACTTTCGCGCAAGTCCGCAGTGCTCTGCCCAAAGCGCCGCTGCGCATTGAGAGACGCCAGATTGGAATTGATGGTAATACTGCTCACCGCCGTCCAAATCCCTGGAGCAAAACGCCTAAGTTTCCGTTATCTCTAATATCGGCACTGTATTGCCCGTGATTGAGCCTAAGGTTCGCTTTTCAGGCATCACCCCGACCCCGAAAATCACAGCGAGAGTGCCCAGTTAACCCTTCGCTAAACTCCTCGCAGCAATTAAATTGGTGACAGAGACCATTATCCCTATTTTCGGGGCACTGCCGATAATCAGGAATATTGGTCTCTGTCACCAATTTATCTGACGTAGGAACCAACTATGACACTCGATTACGAAAAGCTTAACCGTGAGCTGACGGCCTCCGACCACACGGTCCGTTGCCGAGCGCTGTCGGAAATCGGTCGCTGCAAAGACGCGGAGCCGGGTCTCGAATCGCTGGTCGCCGGCTGCCTAGCCGATCCCTATCCGATCGTCATTCGGCATGCGCTGGAGGCGCTTCAGCAGTTTCGTCCTCTATCCGAGTCCACAGTTCGGAATATCCTCAGCACGTTCAGCATCTACGTAAGTGAACGAGGTTGTGCTTATTCGTGCTGCGGCATCGACGCTCTCACGCACCCGGAAATAGTCGAAGGCATTGAGCCCTTCCTCCTCGAAGCATTCAGCAACAACCCGCAGGCGTTCATCCTGCTCATCAAGGGTATGATCGATGCAGATAGCCTGAGCAAAAACAACGTGAACGAAATTTTCGCTTTGCTCTCATACCGTGGCGTCGTCGACAGTAGTCGCGTATTCACCGATGTCGGACTCGAAGTATCCGGCGCGGGGACGTTCTTCCTCTCATGAAATTGGTGGCTGTTTTAAATGGTGACAGAGACGAATATTCCCATTTTCACGACGCCTGAAAAACGGGCGTCGCCAAAATAGGAATATTCGTCTCTGTCACCATTTTCCTCAACGCACAGGCAACCTTTTCGACGCCTTGTCGATAAGGAGAGGTGCCACGTAGAGCAAGAGTTGTAATTCCGGGCGTTCCCCATCATGTGACCCAGCGCGGGTCCCGTCGGCAGGACGTGTTCTTCAATGACGAGGATCGGGAGGTTTACTATGACCTGTACCGCAAATACTCGGCTCAGCACGGCCTGGACCCGCTCTCTCACTGCTTGATGACAAACCACGTCCACCACCTGGTCGTTCCTCACGAACTGGAAAGTTTGAGTCGGGCTTTCCAGCAGACGCACAAGCGCTATGCGGACTACATTAACGCGCGGCACGGGTGGAGCGGACATCTATGGCAACAGCGCTTCTACTCCAGTCCAGTGGATGAAAAATTTCTCTGGATTGCCATACGTTACATTGAACGCAATCCGGTTGCGGCCTGCATGGTCAAGCACGCGGCCGATTACCGTTGGTCAAGCGCGCCTTCGAGGTGTAATGGGATAGCAGATCCCGTGCTTACCAAGAACCCTCGCTGGCTTGAACTGATGCACGGCATGCGGAACTGGTATGAGTGGCTGTCGCAATCTGACGATCCACTGCAGGTCAAGAAATTAAGGGAACAGACCCGGCGAGATTTACCGACGGGTTCGGAGCACTTCCTGGATTCGTTGGAAGAACGATACAGTGTCCGAGTACGCTTAGGGAAGCGCGGAAAGCGTAAAAAGGAATAATGGTCTCTGTCACCAATTTGAATTTAAGCCCCCTATTTCCGACCAGCCATGGGTGTATCCTGGACGGCGGTTTTTTGATAGTCGTGGGAACCTATCCGGGCGCCAGTTCCGGGCAGCAAAATCGATAAGGGCATGGGATCGGTATGTCTCTGAGTGAAAGTAAAATCGCTTCGCTGGAAGGTCCGGCTTCAGTAGCGGCCTGTAAGGCGAGTGAGACCGCAGTGTTAGTAATCGGCGATCTGATTCTGGACTCGTTTATCGACGGTAACGTCACCCGGATTTCGCCGGAAGCCCCCGTCCCGGTGCTCTCCAATCCGGCTGAAGCAGTCTATGCAATTGGCGGTGCCGGGAACGTGGCGCACAACCTCCATACCCTGGAGAACCGTGTGCGACTGGTAGGTGGTATTGGCAATACGCCTGAAGGCGAGATCGATGGGTTTGGCCAAAGGCTCGTTGAAGAAGCGCAGCGCGCGGGCCTTAGCCCCGACTACTTTGCCCGACTTGAGCGCACGACCACGGTAAAGCAGAGGTTCCTTGCCGGTCGGCAGCAGCTCCTTCGGATCGACCAAGAAGACACCTCTCCGCTTTCCAAGGTTGAGGAAACCCGGGTGCTGGAAGCGCTTGAACGTGGATTTGATGGAGTGGCCGCCATTGTTGTGAGCGACTACGCCAAGGGAATTCTGACGGACACTGTCGCCGCCCGTATCAGCCGTTACGTAGCCGAGAAAGGCGTGCCGCTTCTCGCCGATTTGAAAGCTTTCAACATCGACAAGCTCACCCATCTCTCCGTGCTCAAGCCGAACCTCAAGGAGGCGCAAGAGCTCACGGGGAGAACGTTCAGCGGAAACATCGACGAAATTGCGTCCATGGCCGAAGAGCTGGCGGACCGATTTTCGTGCAAGATCGTCATCACCTGCGGTGGCCTCGGAATAGTACTCCATGACGGCCGCTCTACCGTGCATCTGAAAGCGCAGGCGAAAGAGGTATTCGACGTTTCGGGTGCAGGGGACACGGTCATGGCCGGTCTCGTGCACGGAGAAATCCGCGGCCTGTCGTTGGAAGACTCATGTTCTTTTGCCGCGCTGGCGGCGGGCATCGCGGTCTCTCGGCACGGCGTAGTGGCCGTTCGGTTGCGGGAGGTCGAAAGTGAAATCGTCAAAAAGATTGTGCCCAAGGCTTGGGGCCATGAAGAGTGGATCGTCAACGCCGAGTACTGCGGCAAAAAGCTGGTACTGAACGAAGGGTGCTGTTGCTCCCTGCATTATCACAAACTCAAGGACGAAACA
The DNA here is from genome assembly GCA_020434415.1 of Bdellovibrionales bacterium. Taxonomy (GTDB): domain Bacteria; phylum Bdellovibrionota_C; class UBA2361; order SZUA-149; family SZUA-149; genus JAGRAW01. The sequence goes on along the minus strand of JAGRAW010000228.1, from coordinate 984 downwards.
TTCTACATCGCTTCAGGAAAGGTCGGATTTCAGTACAACGATCTGCTCTTCGTGCTACGGCCTGGAGACAGTCTCTTGATCCCCCCCGGCACCAAGCACCGTTTCTACGGGCTGGAACACTCGCAAATCTTCGAATTCTCGACCCATCATCTAGAAGAAGACTCCTACCGTGATGAACCAAGTGGCACTTTTGACAAGACGCTGTTCGACGCGGTTCCCGAGTATCGAACCCTGAACATACAACTGCAAGCACCGCCCGGAGCGCGCAAGAGCTGACATCGAGCGATCCCAGATAGCTCGAACTGCAGAATGTCGCCTACAGGTACCCGAACTACTCCTTTGGGAATACGTGTTTGCGGACGCCGGTTAGGGCACTACACTCAAGGAAACGCTGAGCGCCGTCCCTGCTTGTCCCTTCGCCTTGGCCAACGTATACGGCGTGGCCGTAACGGTATAAGCGCCGGGCGCAGGATCCCAAGGCGCATAGTCACCATTAGAGTCCCCACGTAAGGCGTACGGCGCGACACTCTCCGTCATGAAGTTGCTCGTCGTGTTCACCTTGAAACGCACGCTACCGACAGTCGTCGGGTTCGTATCCGCACGGATAGTAAAATTTGCTGACGGAAGATCAGAGATATCTATGACATCGCCGTCGACGAGGACTCTGATGTCCACATCACTGTCCGCATCAACCAGCACGAAGCGCGTAATTGAGTTGCCGGTCGGAGGTGGTCCGGCGGTAACTGTCACGGCAACTTCCTCGCTGATGCCGGCAGCTCCTCCTGCATTCGGAGCCGGATACGGCACCGCCCGCAGGCTGTGGTTTCCAAGCGGGAAAACAAAATCCCGGTAGTTACCGTTCGTATCACCGGCGAAAGCGTAAGGAGCGACGTTCTCCGTCATGACAGTTTGCCCGTCGAGTAAGAAACGCACGCTCCCGATTGTAGGCGGACACGTCTCTGCTCTCACGTTCAGTCTTGTCGT
>JAGRAW010000227.1 GCA_020434415.1 Bdellovibrionales bacterium | reverse complement strand
CCAGGAGTGCAGCAACGCGCTGCTGCCGTACCAGGCAATGGCCAGCGCGACACGGATATGCCAGTCGATCACGAAGGCGTACGCCCGCCCGCCTGCACCGACCACCGGCAGCGCGACCTCGACGCCGGTGGCACTGTCGATCCGCAGCTCGCGGTCCGCGCTCATGCCTCGTCGGCGAGCATCTCGGCCTGATGCTCCTGCAGCAGCGGCTCGATCACCTCGTCGAGGTCGCCGTCCATGACGGCCTCGAGACGATAGAGGGTCAGCTCGATCCGATGGTCGGTGACCCGGCCTTGCGGGAAGTTGTAGGTGCGGATCCGCTCCGAGCGGTCGCCGCTGCCGACCTGCAGGCGACGCGACTGGGCCTGCGCTGCGTCGCGTCGCGCCTGCTCCGCGGCAAGCAGCTTGGCCTTCAGCAGTCCCATGGCGCGCGAGCGGTTCTTGTGCTGCGAGCGCTCGTCCTGGCATTCGACGATGAGGCCGGTCGGCAGGTGGGTGATGCGAATCGCCGAGTCGGTCTTGTTGACGTGCTGGCCGCCCGCGCCGCTGGACCGGTAGGTGTCGACGCGCAGGTCGGCCTCGTTCACCTCGACGTCGATGTCGTCGTCGATCTCGGGCAGCACGGCCACCGACGCGAAGCTGGTCTGACGACGCTTGTTGGCATCGAAGGGAGAGATTCGCACGAGCCGGTGCACCCCTCGCTCCGAGCGCAGGTACCCGTAGGCGTATATGCCTTCGAGAAAAACCGTCGCGCTCCGAATCCCTGCCTCTTCCCCCGAACTGATGTCCAACACCTGTGAGCGATATCCTCGTCCCTCTGCCCACCGTAGGTACATGCGGAGCAGCATCTCCGCCCAGTCCTGGGAATCCACACCGCCGGCCCCGGCATTGATTTCGACGATTGCGTTCTGCTCATCGTGGGGACCCGACAGCATCCGCGTCAGCTCGAATGCCGCAAGATTCTGCTCGATACGCTTCAACTCCGACTCGAATTCCGCTACCAGGTCTTCGTCCTGAGACTCCTGGCACAGCTCGAACAGCGCCTCTACATCGGCAATGGCAACTTGTAGCTCGTCGATTCGCGTGAGTTGGGATTCGAGATCTGCACGCTCCTTCGACACTTGCTGCGCCCGCTCGTTGTCGGACCAGAAGTCCGGACGCGCGGAATCCATCGTCAGTTCGGCTATGCGCGCTTCAATTGCCGGGAGGTCAAAGATACCCCCTCAGCGCATCCAGCCGAAGACGGAACGCTTCTATTCGCTGACGAAACTCAGCAGGATTCAATAATCCGGCAACCATGATTTCTCTGTCGCTGTTACTTACCCGTTCACTGTTCGTGAAACGGCAGCCTTTGCAGCTCGGCGTCGTGATTCTGACGCTGCAAAGTCTACTCCCCTTCCAATTCACCCGCGAGCTGCTTGAATAACGCTCTTTCCTTCCGACGCATCCGCTCGGCCTCCGCCTTCGTCACACCCTCGTGATCGTAACCGAGCAAGTGAAGCGTGCCGTGTATCAGCAACCGAAGCACCTCCTCACTGAGAGAAACCCCGAACTCGTCCGCCTGTCGTTGAGCGGTCTCGAGCGAGATTACGACATCCCCCAGCGGCGCCGTATCCGGTCGAAGGAGGCCTTGGGCGAGCGCTGCCGCCAGCTCAGGGGCATCTTCTAGCGCCACCTCATCACGAAAAGCAAACGACAACACGTCGGTCGGCTTCGGCTTACCGCGATACTGCTCATTGAGCACGGCAATCTCTGCGTCATCAGTCAGCAGGATACTTACTTCAGTATCCTCAGATGCCAAGACGCTTAAGAGTCTCTTTGCTATCCGTAGGATCTTGCTTCTTGGCAGCTCCTTCCCCAGAACGCTTCTCGCCTTCGCCCTCACCAACAATTCGACTTGCATGTTTCTTCTGCCCGGCTCGTTCTGTAGCCTCCGCGGCTGGTGCGCCGTTTTTGGTTTTTCCTCCGCCTTTGCCTTCCCGCCGCTTCTCCGCGGGCTCGGAATACTCGATACGGCGATGATAAATGCCGGTCAGCACCCGGGTAAAACTCTTCGCGATAAGATGCAGGTCTTTCAGCGTCAGACTGCTTTCGTCAAGCTCACCGCCGGTGAAGACCTTGTTAATCATCTTCTGCACCAGGCCCTGAATTTTTGCCGGACTCGGGTCGACGAGCGTTCGCGATGACGCTTCTACACCATCTGCCAGCATCAGGATGCCCGCCTCGCGGGTCTGCGGCTTCGGTCCGGGATAGCGATAATGGCTCTCGTCGACATCCTCCCCCTCGGGCGCTTCACTCAGGGCCTTGTCATAGAAATACTCGATGAGCGCGGTCCCGTGGTGCTGCGGAATGAAGTCGATAATCGGTCGCGGGAGTCCGTGCTTTTCGGCCATTTCGACGCCATCTTTGACGTGCGTGCGAATGATCAGCGCTGACATCGAGGGCGTCAGCTTGTCGTGACGGTTCTCTCTCGTCTGGTTCTCCACGAAGTAGGCCGGCTTCTTCGCTTTGCCTACATCGTGATAATACGCTCCGACTCGCGCTAACAGCGGATTGGCCCCGATTGCTTCCGCAGCGGCTTCGGCCATCTGCCCCATTACCATCGAATGGTTCCACGTGCCGGGGGCTTGCACGGAAAGCTCGCGCAGCAACGGATGATCCAAACTCGCAAGCTCGAGCAACTTGATGTCAGTGATATAGCGGCCGAAGTGCTCGGCGAGCGGCGTCAGCCCGGCACCGAGGATGCCGGAAAAGGCGCCGCCGACAATAGCCCATAGCACACGGTTCGCCTTCTCGGCGGCGGAGAAGTCGGAGAACAACAACAGAAAGCACAGCACGATAATAGCGTTCACGGCAGCTACACGCGCCCCTGCCCAAATAAAAGCGGAGCGTCTCGTGCAGGTGGTGACGGCAAGAGCGCCGACGATGTTGCCCACGACGATCAGAACGAGCACCAACCAGGAGTTTTCGAGGAAGACTCCGGTGAGAAGGGCGAAGCTCAGGGTGTAGAGAAACGTTCCGCGTGCACCCAGCGTGACCTGCAGCAGAATTCCCCCGGCCGCAAGCGGCGTTGCAAGAATGTAGGTACTGGGATCGAAGAAGTAGAACATGGCGCTCAGCGAAGTTGCCAGCACCCAGAAGAGCTTCATCACCAAGAAGCTAAAGATGAGCGTAACGGATAACAGCACCAGATCCCTGAGCGGCGGACGGTAGTGGGGCCAGCACTGCAAGGCGAACGAATGAAGCGCGAGAAGAATCGTGCTGGAGAGAATCAGATAACCCGCCCAGTGTCGCCAGGCGTCATCCGACGTTTGCATCTCTTCCCGCAACAATTGGATCCGACGCTCTTGGCTGGCGCTGATGACATCCCCCGCTCGGACGATGACTTCACCGCGCTTGATACGGTAGTAGACCGGCTCCACCGCTTCGGCCAACAGCTCGCTCCGGCGCTCGGTCTCCGTGACATCATACGTCACATTGGGCCGGAGCAGGCTCTCCACCAACTTTCGAACCACGTTGTCGAAGGCTGCGCCACGTCGAAAGCCTTTGGCGGGAAATGATGCGGCGGCCACGTCGGTTACTTCTTGCAGGTCGTAGAGCTCGGAGGTCGAATTAATCTCGCGCTCCGAACCGTCGGTCGCATCGACCAGCACGACGCTGTGACCGTTGGTCAACATGCTTCGCAACGGTCGCTTGTTCGCAACGATGCCCCTGGCGAGGAGTGGCTCTGCGATTTCCGTCACTGCCGATTCGAGGGGCGCCCAGTTGGAACGGGTCAGAATGACATTCCATTCCTCGCCGACCAGATCGAGGTTGAACCGCCGTTCGAACGTCGTTCGCTCTTGGTAGACTCGTTTGTCGCTATCGCTCTCTTCTGCAGAAAACCCGCCAAGCGCGGAAAAGACCGTTTCAAGTTGATGCGCGACTGATTCTCTCGTGCTTCGAGAAAACACCCGCTTCGCTTGCTGGCGAGCGTCGGTGCGCCTGCGCTCGGTGCCCAGGGTATCTTCAATCAGCAATTCCCGGGGAGCTCGGACCGTATGCGAAGCGACCTCTCCCTGGCGATACGGCACGGGATTGATCAGATCGGTAAATATCGACGGCAGCGTCGTCGAAAGAATGAGCACCGTCAACGCGAAGACGAAGAACTGTCCCCACCCCGTTCGGTCCTGCAATTCGAACGACGGCACGAGCTTCCGCGGAAACCTCATGAAACAAGTTCCTCAAACCTCTTGAGCGCCTGATCGATTTTCGTCGGATCGCCCCCGCCTGCCTGCGCCAAGTCCGCCTTTCCGCCGCCACGACTTCCGACTACCGAGGCTACCTGCTTCATCAGCTCCCCGGCGTGATACTTCTCGGTAAGATCTGAAGTAATCGCAGTGAGCAGCACGGCCTTCCCGTCACTGACCGTTCCAAGCGCGATACACCCCGAACCCATACGACCCCGCAAGTCATCTGCCATCTCTCGTAGCTGCTTGGGAGTCGCTTCTTCGATCTTTGCGGCGATGACTTTCACACCGTCCGCTCTCACCTTTGCCTGTCCCGCAAGGTCACCGCCCTTCGCCAAGTTTGCCTGCTGCTGAGACTTCTCGACATCACGCTCCAACTGTCGACTTCGCTCCAACAGTTTCTGCAAACGTTCCGCAGCGTTCTCTGTGTTCGCGCCCAGTCGCGCAAGCAAGTCATCAAGGGCTCGGCGCTCCCTCCGGATTTCTTGTAGCGCGCTCATGCCAGCGCGAGCTTCTATCCGCCGAACTCCCGCGGAAACGGCTCCCTCGGCAACGATTTGCACCACTCCGATGTCTCCGGAGCGACTAGCGTGCGTGCCGCCGCAAAGTTCTCGGGAACGCGGACCAATTTGGACCACTCGAACGCTGTCGCCGTACTTCTCGCCGAACAAGGCCACGGCGCCGCTGCGCTTGGCGTCCTCGAGCGGGAGCACTTCGGTCGCTACGGTATGATTCTCTTGCACCAGCTGGTTGACGATCTGCTCGATCTCCTCCATCTGGGCCGCCGTCAATTGATCGTAATGGGAGAAATCGAAGCGCAGGCTCTGGTCAGACACGCGAGAACCGGCCTGCTTGACGTGTGCGCCGAGCACTTCCCGAAGCGCCAGGTGAAGGAGGTGCGTCGCACTGTGATGGATCCGCAATCGGCGGCGGCGTTGCTCGTCAATCTCGAGCCGCACCCGGTCGCCAAGATTGAGCTCGCCGTCAACTACGCGACAGATATGCACTATCGTGTCGCCACCGACTTTCTGGGTGTCCACGACGTCCAATGTCGCACCGTTGGAGCTGATACTGCCGGTATCGCCCACTTGGCCGCCGGACTCGGCATAGAAGGGAGTCTCGGCTGTGACAACCGCGACCTCGTCTCCCTCGCCGCTTCGTTCGAGCGGACCTTGCTGTCCATAGATACCGAGGATTTCAGATTCGTAGACCGGAAATTCGTATCCCATGAACCGGCTAGGCGTCGGCTTGACGGCACGCTGTAAAATTTGCGCTGTCTCGGACGCTCGGGCGCTGCGGGAACGCTCTCGTTGCTTCTCCATCGCCGCAGAAAATGCTTCGTGGTCGACGGTGAGACCATGCGCTTTCAGCAAGTCTTCGGTGAGATCAAGAGGGAACCCGAAAGTGTCGTGAAGTTGAAAAGCAGCTTCCCCGGGGAATACCTTGGAACCGCGACCGGCCACGGCTTCCACCTCTTTGCCGAGAATTGCCAGCCCGCCTTCAAGGGTGCCGAGAAATTTCTCTTCTTCCGCTCGAACAAGTCGCGCAATGGTATCTGCGGCACTGCGAAGCTCCGGATACGCCTCCCCCATCAACGTCACCACCTCTGCCGCAACGCGATACAGGAAGGCCTCCTTGAAACCGAGGACTCGCCCATGGCGACAAGCGCGACGAATCAAACGCCGCAGCACGTAGCCGCGCCCGTCGCTCGACGGGCTGACCCCATCCGCAACCAGAAAAGCAGCGGCTCGCACATGATCTGCAACGACCCTGAATGCGACATCATCCCCGTACTGAGGGTCGGATTCCGTCGGTCGGTCGGTATAGTCCTTGCCGAGATAGCGCTTGCCGGAAAGCTTCTCCGTATAAGCGATAATGGCGCGAAGCAGGTCGTTATCGTAATTGGCTTGAGCACCTTGCTTGACCGCTGCCACGCGTTCGAGTCCCATGCCGGTGTCGACGGACGGCTTCGGCAGCGGCGTCAGCCCACCGGACGGATCCCGGTTGAACTGCATAAAAACAAGGTTCCAGATTTCGATGTAGGTTCCGTCGTCTTTACGGAATTCTTCCTCGCTCTGATTGGCGACATCAGGACCGAGGTAGTAAAAAATCTCCGAGCAGGGCCCGCAAGGTCCGGTATCGCCCATGGCCCAAAAGTTATCTTTCTCCCCGAAGCGCAGGATTCGCCCGTCGAATACGTCCGTGCAAGACCGCCACAGCGCTGCAGCTTCGTCGTCGTCTTGAAAAACGGTGACCCACAACCGCTCTTTCGGCAGCCCTAGTTCGACCGTAACGAACTCCCAAGCATACTTGATTGCGTCTTCCTTGAAGTAGTCGCCGAAGGAGAAGTTGCCCAGCATCTCGAAAAACGTGTGGTGCCGAGCGGTCCGCCCGACATTTTCCAAGTCGTTATGCTTGCCGGAGATGCGAAGGGATTTTTGGCAGGTAGTCGCTCGCGAATAGGGACGCTTTTCGGTGCCCAGGAATACGTCCTTAAACGGCACCATCCCCGCGTTCGTGAACAGGAGCGTCGGGTCGCCCGCCGGTACCAGCGATGAGCTTTCTACGCGAGTGT
>JAGRAW010000226.1 GCA_020434415.1 Bdellovibrionales bacterium | reverse complement strand
AGGACGACAATGTCGGTGACTTGGGCCCCGCGGCTACGCATTGCGGTAAACGCTTCGTGACCGGGAGTATCGAGAAACGTGACCGAACCTCCTGCCGCAAGCTTTACGTTATACGCACCGATATGCTGGGTGATGCCGCCGAACTCGCCGGTGGTAACCGACGTTTTCCGGATCGCATCGAGCAGCGAAGTCTTCCCATGGTCGACGTGGCCCATGACGGTCACCACCGGCGGACGGAGTGACTGGGCTGCCGGTTCATCAGCAATGGTCATCGCATCAACCATGGCTTCGACATCTTGCTCGATGTTCTGCGTCTTGTGACCGAGTTCCTCCGCCACGAGCGTCGCCGTTTCGAAATCGATGAGCTGATTGATGCTGGCCATGACGCCGAGATTCATGAGCTGCGCCATGACCTCTCCTGCCTTCATACCCATTTGCTTGGCTAGTTCGCCTACCGAGACTTGACCGTCAATCTTGACGACGCGGCCGGTCACACGAACCGGTGCATCCGCAAGGTCGCGCCCCTTTTTCTTCCGATCGCGCTTGCCTTTCCAGACATCGCGGTCACCGTCGTAATCAACAAGTTCTTTTTTACTGAGGACTTGTTTTTTCCGAGGACGACGCTTGTCCCCCTTCCCGCGGTCGGCATCTCCGCCATCCGAGGCCGCGGGCTGAACCGTTACTCGCTTCGTCTTTTTCTTCCCGCGGGCACTGGAATCATCGTCGCTCGTCGCAGCCCCTTCGCGCGATGCCGGTGCAGGAGTCGGTTTCGTGGGCAGTTCGATACGTCCCAACACTTTGGGCGCCCGAATATCAAGGCGCTTTCTCGCCTCATCAAGACGTCGCCGTTCATCTTCTGCGGCCGCTTCTTGCGCTGCGGCTTTCGGCTCGGGAGCGGCCTCTTCGACAACTTCCTCAGCCGCCTGCGGCTCCGGCTCACTCGGCTGCTCATCAGCAACCGGCGCTGCCGTCGACTCTGCCACAACGGGCTCGGGCTCGATGCTCTCTACCGCCACTTCAGCAGGCTGCTCCTCGCGCGGCTTAAACAGCGCGTCCGCCGCCTCTAAAGCTGCCGCCCGCTCCTTGCGCTCCGCTGCAAGGTCGGGAGCAAGTGTAGGCAACTCGCGATCACGCACCGACAAATCCAGTCCCTCAACCTCCTCGTGCGCCTCTTCGTCGTCGCCGCCCTCTTCATGCGACTTCTTTCGACGTCGAATGACGCTCCGCCCGACCCGGCGCTCCGTCATGACTTGGCCTTCGCGACGAAGTTCGCGCACACCGCCGTTCTTCTCGTTTACTGCTCGACGAATAACGAAACGTCGTATCCGTTCTGCTTCGTCGTCCGAGAGTGAGTTCGAGTGCGATGCCTTGCCACCGATATCGAGCTGCTCACAGAGATCCAAGAGCGCCTTGTTCTCGAGGCCAAGCTCCTTTGCCAGTTCGTAGACTCGAATTTTCCCCATATCTTTCCTACAAACGAATTCGCGGCACGTTTCGATCGCCTGAATTCTTGTCGTTTGCTACCAACGCTGCTCGCAACTGCTCCAGCGCTCTGTGCGCCCTCGCAGCATACGAACCCGTCCCTCCGGCCGCCTCGCTTCGCCCTTCGGCCGCAACCGAAAGACGACGGGCGAGCAGTTCCAATGCCTCGTCGAGCATTGCTCGGTCGTTCACTACCTGAGCCTCACGCGAGGCTCCAGTAGCCGGCACCGACCGTTCGCGTCGCTTTACCTTACGGCGGTCCAGCGAGCCCGAAAGTCGAGCATCGCGTGCGCTGTCGGTAAAACAAGCGGCCGCCGCACAACAGTACGCCCCCCGTCCGGGAAGCTGCTGCAATACATCCAACCGCACGGCACCGGCCGCATCGATGACGAAGCGCAAGAGCTCACTCCGTTCGCGTACTCCTCGACAGACAACGCAGGTTCTCTGTACCACGCGCGCTCCGGCACCCACACCTCTATACGTTTGGCCGCTGCACCCTCAAGAAAGCTTCGGTTGCACCGCTGACCAATTGTGCCTCTTCGGGTCGCAAACCGATATTCTCCACCAATTCGTCCACCGAAAGCATTGCTAAGCTCTGGATAGAGTTGATGCCGCTGCCAACGAGCACCTGCTTGATGTCTTCCGGCAGAATCAGTTGATCGATATCGGTAAGCGGCGAATCGTCGTCGATGAATCCTCCGTCAAGCCCATCCTCTTCAACCTGCTTCGCAACAGCGATTGCCCCATCGAGAATCTGCTGCACGCGCTCCGAGTCAAGCCCTTCAACCTGCAGCAATTCTTCCACGGACGCCTGCGCGACCTCATGCACAGTACGATACCCTTCCTGGAACAGCAGCTCGGATTCCGCCAAACCGATACCGGGGATCGATTCCAGGGCCTTGCGGGCTCGCTTCGTCTCCTCTTCGGCAACGGATTCACTACGTACGTCAATCCGCCAACCGGTAAGTTTCGATGCGAGCTTCACATTCTGCCCTCGACGACCGATGGCGAGCGAAAGCTGATCATCAGCGACCACCACTTCCATAGCGTGGTCTTCCTCATCCACTACGACTCGAACGACATCCGCCGGAGAGAGCGCTCGTGCGACAAAGCTCGGCGCATCGGGGGTCCAGGTGACAATGTCGATCTTCTCACCGCGGAGTTCCGATACCACGGCTTGGACTCGAGTGCCCTTGATTCCGACACAAGCGCCCACCGGGTCCACGTTCGGATCATTCGAATAGACTGCAATTTTCGCCCGCTCTCCCGGCTCCCGTGCAACACTCTTGATTTCGACGATTCCTTCGCCAATCTCCGGCACACCGATCTCGAACAGTTTGCGCATGAACTCGGGGTGACTGCGCGTCAAGACGATCTGCGGCCCGCGGCTATCCGGATAGATATCCAGAATCATCGCGCGAATGCGCTCGCCTTGACGATAGCGCTCTCTTTGAATCTGCTCACGCTGAGGCAGGATAGCGTCGGTGCGCCCCAAATTGACGATGATATTGCCTCGTTCAAAACGCTGAACGATACCGTTGACGATCTCCCCTTTTCGATCGCGATACTCGTGGTAGATGATGTCGCGCTCTGCGTCGCGAAGCTTCTGCACGATGACCTGCTTCGCCGTCTGCGCGGCGATGCGTCCCAGCGCGGTGGCATCCATGCGTCGCCCTAACTCATCGCCCACCTCACAATCGGGATCGAATTCCCGACGCGCCACGTCGAGCGTTACCTGCGTTTCAGGATCCTCGACACGGTCCACGACCGTACGAAACTCATGCACCTCGATTTCGCCGAGATCGGGATTGTAGGTCGCCTCGAGGTTTAGATTATGACCGAAGTGCTTCTTGGCAGCACTCAACACTGCGGACTCGATCGCCTCGATAAGCGTCTGCTTATTGATTCCCTTATCGCGGCCTACTTGGTTGATGATCTGATCTAAATCAAATTTGATACCCATTGCCACATCCATCAGCGAACCCGAAAGCTAGTGCTCTCGGCCGCATGCTTCAAAGCCCGTTGTTTCTAATCCGTCGCTGCTGCTCGCCTCCGCGGGGGACACTATTTCGTCGCCCGCGTGCCTCAGCACCGCCGAACGTCACGCCTACTCGAATCGAAACTCGACATTTGCTTTCCGCACCATGCCCAGCTCGAACGAGACCGCTTCACTCGTATGCTCGTCAATTACCACGATTGCGCCGTCCTCGAACGACCGCAACACTCCGATAACGACGGGCCCTTTCGGCTTTCCTGCCCGACCGTTTGCCGTACTACCGTTGCCGATACCACCAGCAGCGTGCTGGAACACCTTCACTCGTTCTCCGATTGCGCCTCGATAATGCTGAGGCAGTCGAAGCTCTCGATACACGCCAGGCGAAGACACTTCGATGACCGGCTCCGCCGGAAGTCCATGCGCCGGTCCTTCGACCGCGAGCTGAACCATCAAACGGCGACACACCTTGGAGCAATCGCCGCTGGTGACGCGCTCTTTCGATGCTTCTCCCCCTGTCCCCTCTCCTTGCGTCACGTGCGGATCTTCCGGCTGCTGCGCATCGATACTGATTCGCACGCCATTTCCGCCCAGTCGTTCCGCATCGTAGAGGAAGAGCCCCTCCTCCCGCACGAGACGATCCAAGAGCTCCCACAGCGGTTCACCTGGTTCTAAATACGCCACACTCACTTCCTCAAATTCACCGTCTTCGCCCCTGCCGCCTGGCGAACCTATACCACTTGGCGGGCGAATGTGGGGCGTACCGGCTCAGTCGAGCGGACCTGCGAGCAAGCCCATCGACAGAACCCCCCAACTCATCAACCCTGGCGGAGAAACTGACGTTTGCACCTGCTCCACACCACCGGGCAGGCGCCAAGACCTTCATGCAAGGACCCGTCGTCATCTCGACTGCCGCTCCGATACCAATCGAGCGTAATCGACGATGAACGGGACCGGTAGTAGAGTCGAGAGGTAACCCCTCGGACTCTCAAGGGAATTCTCAGCGCCATACTGTCGACAACGCTGCGGAAGCGTTTGCTTTACCGCAATACCGACGCCGCGAACGGCCTGAGAAACGGATGGCGCCAAGCAAGCCCGGCCCCGACAAGGCGACAATATACCATAAGCCCGCGAATTTACCAGAGGGAGCTCACTGCGACAGCCCCCCTTCGCGAACGAACCGCTCAGCAGCCGGCAAGCGCCTGCCCGACCGCCCGACGCCACCGATCTCTCGCCTCCCGACGGATCTCCGGAGTCATCATCGGTTGATACGGAGTCTCGTTCTCACGCGCCTGCCCACCGAAGCCTTCCACCACGGCGGCTGCGTTGGGGAACAGCCCCAAACCAACGGCTGCCGCACGCGCCGCGCCAAGCGCGGTCAACTCGGTACTCGACGGAACGACCACGGTACGCCCTGTGAGGTCCGCAAGAATTCGGCAAAAAAGCCGATTCGCCGCCATACCGCCATCGATCGAGAGTGAAGTGATCGAGCGAAACTCCTCCGCGTCGAGTAGATCGGCAGTTTGATGTGCAACCGCTTCAAGTGCAGCACGCGCAAGATGATCTGCTCCAACATCGCGGCTTAAACCGGCGATCACGCCACGAGCTTGTGGATTCCAGTACGGGGCACCCAGTCCAACAAATGCCGGAACTAGTACCGCACCACCTGCCGTTGCCACCCGACTCGCTCGGATCTCCGACTCCTCGGCCGAAGCGATAATGCCCAGCTTATCGCGCAACCACTGAATGAGCGCTCCGGCGATAAAGATACTCCCTTCCAACGCATAGGAACACTTGCCCGCGAACTGCCACGCTACGCTCGAGAGCAGGCCTGTAGAGGAGTCAACACGGTTCGAACCGGTGTTGAGGAGCAAGAATGCTCCGGTGCCGAACGTACACTTGACTTCGCCGCTTTCGACATTGCCATGCCCCAAGAGGGACGCCTGCTGGTCGCCGAGCATGCCCGTAATCGGGATCGGAGCGCCGAGAATCGACGTCGAACCGAAAAAGCCGGCGGATGGCTGCACGGGCGCGAGCGCTTCGCGCGGCAGCGAAAAGAGCGAAAGAAGGAAAGGGTCCCAGTCGTTGGTGTCAATATTGTAGAGCATGGTACGGCAAGCGTTGCTCGGCTCAGTTGCCAGCTTGGGAACGCCACCGGACTTGGTGAGACAGTAAAGTAGCCAGCTATCAACCGTTCCGAATACCGCGGAACCGTCTTGCACCCGGTCCGCCACCGCGGATAGCTGGTCGCGGAGCCATGCAATTTTCGTAGCGGAAAAATAGGCATCAATGACCAGGCCGGTTCGCCTGCTGATTTCCTCCGCCAGCCCCCGCTGCTTCAGTTCCTCGCAACCGGCGGCGGAACGCCTGCACTGCCACACAATCGCAGGACCCAGCGGCTTTCCTGTCGTTCGATCCCACGCAACGACTGTCTCTCTCTGGTTGGTAATACCGATGGCCCGAATGTCGCCTGGAGCGATATTCCTGGTTGCCTGTCGCATCGCTTCGAGTTGCGTATCGAAAATATCGGTCGGCTGTTGCTCGACCCAACCATCTTCGGGAAAAGCTACGCTCAGCGGCACTTGCGCGGAAGCAACTGCTTGGCCCTCGAGGGTGTAGAGTATCGCTCGGGAGGAGGTAGTGCCTTGGTCGAGCGCAAGGATATACTGAGCGCCCCGGACAGATTTTGGCATTTTTTCCCTCACATCAGCGAAGCATATCGCAGAAGACGAAAAGTTCGTTACCCCCGCTCAATATGTTTTTTTGTCCCGTCATGCCTCACCCGTGACAAGACACTCCTACCGAGACGGGCTGACGGTTTCGTGCCGCATTGATTAGTCGTTCCCGCCGACCGGGCCCGTGAGTTCAAAGCGCACTTCCAGCACCTCATACTCCTTCTCGCCCCCCGGCAACCGGACTTTCGCGATATCGTCCACCTCTTTACCAATCAGTGCTCGCGCGAACGGAGAATTGTAGGAGATCAAACCTTTGTCGGCATCGGCCTCATCCTCGCCGACAATTGTCACCGTGCGCTCATCGCCCGTGTCGACATCCGCGGCTCGAACGGTTGCACCGAACACCACTCGAGAACCGGAGAGCTTCGAGACATCGACCACCTGAGCACCGGCAAGCTTCGCTTCGAGATCACGAATACGAGCTTCCAACATTCCCTGCGCTTCTTTGGCAGCGTCGTACTCCGCATTTTCCGAAAGGTCCCCGTGAGCGCGAGCCACCTCGATAGCCTTGGCAGCCTTGGGTCGCTCCACGCTCTTGAGCCGGGCGAGCTCTTCCTGCAGGAAGCGGTGGCTATGGGCGGTCATTGGATGTCGATCAACCATAGTAGTGAATTCCAGAGTGATGTCGCGAATGCCGGGCAACACAGCGCCTAGACGATATCCGCAAGATATTCCTGAATGGAG
>JAGRAW010000225.1 GCA_020434415.1 Bdellovibrionales bacterium | reverse complement strand
AAGAGCTCTCGCTTCGAACTACTCCTGGGGACGTCCGCAGGATAGTCGAGTACTCTGTGACCGAACTGAGGAGCCGACTCAGTCAGCTTGAAGCTCGCGTCGACGATCTCGATACCCGTGTGCGGAACTTGGAAGCGGTTGTTTTCCCGGGCGGATATCGTGTGGTCGAGAAAAATGGTGAAACACTGGTGGCTCAAGCCGATGTCTTTCGGTTTGTAAGGCAAACCAACCGTCAGTGGCGAGACAAACAGAACGGCCCATTGGCATCCGGGACTCTCGTGCAAGTATCGCCCGACGGCGTGACAATCCGAGAGATGGTCGCCGGCGCTGCCTTCGAGAAGATGCTCGATTGGGACAAGCTCGCAGTCGCTGATCAGCACTACATCGAAGCCGCCGTCAAAACGGAAGGTTGGCCGATGAACGGTAAGTGGTACAAAGTTGCGAAATAGGAAATATGATACGAACGCTGGAGACCCTCGACGGTCTCCAGTCACGGCATAGGTCATACATTCTCGACAGGAGCAGAACAGTGCGCACTGTTCATACGCAGAAATCCGTGGCCGCCCGAGATCGGTCTTGCAAAGCCTTCGAGTTCGCTAGATCAGACGATGAACGTCAGCAGAAAAAAGCAAGTCGTCAAAACGACCCCGGCGTAGACCGAGGCCTGCGAAAATGAGCGCGCAGCTTCTATAATGATTGTGCGATCAGTTGAATGGTACATCTCCCTCACCCTCCTCTGCGATTCCCTTGGCACTACGCTCCCCTGGAGCTACCAGAACCGCACCCTACAGACGATATGCACGAATCGGTGAGAAAGTTGTGCTGAAGAGAAAATTGCTCTTGATTGCAACTACCTACATCGCCTAACGACCCCACCTCCGTCGCTGAGCCCATAACAGAGCTTGCAGGGAAATGTTCTTCCGGAGTTTTGAGCGATGAGTAAATCTTACGCGCTTTTCACCCTAGCTAGCCTGGGGGGAGCGATTTTCTTCTACAACACCAACGCCCTTATTTCGTTGTTTTGCTTTTTGCTTTTCATGGGCTGCGCCTATGGAGCAGGCAAACTGGGATAGGATGGAACGACAGGATTGAAAAGCAATAGGGCCAGGAACCTGCTCAGTGAAACTGGGTGAGGAACCTGGCCCTATTCAATTTTTGTCGGCAGCTACGACTATTTCACGAAAGAACAAACACGAAAGATGAGAGCAGCGCGGCAGGCAACTGGTGCTTCCGCAAAATTAGTAGAAGGGGCGTCCGCCTGCTCTTAAGACCAACTGGACCTAAGAACCGCTAGCTTTCGAACTATTTGCGAAAGCTAAGCCGTAACAACGGCTATCGATGCGATCCGCCGATACGATACCGGCTTTTTCTATCGATGCTGCCCCCATCCGGCTATCCCGGAGGGTTGTCACAACACATCGGCTGCAACTTCTATTGTCTGCGTCTTGTGGGTTATACAGTTTTACCAAGTGCAACTTTCACGCACCGTTCAAACTGGCTAAGACGCCCCTTCTTCACGAGATGAGTATACCACGGAAGCGCCCTTCTCGTGCCCCGGAATTTGAGGGCCGGAACGAAAATTATTTTCGGAGTGAAACACTCAAACGAGCTGATTTATCGGGTTTAAAGCGCTAAGTTCGCGTTGTTTCGAGAAGTCTTGATTTTACTGAGTGCGCTAGATCGCTGCCAAAAAGTGATCAATCGCTTCAAGGGAATTATCACCTTTCCGCAGTATAACCGCCACGACATCAATCCTTACAGGAGGACGCGTTTTCCCCTGGCACTTCCGTAGTAGGTACAGCTCCACAAGGCGCCTCAGCCGCTGCTGCTTCTGCCAAGTTAAAGCATCAAGCGGACTTAGACGTGTCTCCGCACAAAGGATCCGGGTTTTCACCTCTACGATAACCAGGGTGCGACCATCACGCGCGACGATGTCGATTTCTCCCCGTCGACACCGCCAGTTGCGCTCAAGAATCACCATCCCGCTTTTCTTTAGATACTGCTCGGCATGAAGCTCGCCGATCGCGCCGATCATGTTACGGGCACCACGTCGAATCCAAGGGCCATTTTTTTTGCCATGCATTCCTCCCGAACAGTTCTCGGCGGAATGACAAAAATGTTTCCGGTGACCGTGGCGGTCTATTCGTGATGCACACCTTCGCGCAGCTGCAAGATCCCGCGCTGAAAGATTCCGCTTCGGATCCCTTGCGAAAAGGACGGGGAGACCACTACACTCCTCGACATCACGAGTGTCGCCCGGAGAAACGATATGTCTCTACAGAAATCACTGCAGCACGCGGCTGACTCATTCGAGGAAACACTTCGGGCCTGGTTTGTAGCCTGTCACTCCTACCTTTCCCACGTCCCGATCGACAAATACGCGCCGACCGTTGCCGTGCCGCTGCCTGATCTGGAAGCATGCCGACGATGCCCCCAAGGACTACCGATTCCTCCGGACCATCTATTGCAAAAATTTTCCGAGGACGTGTTTCTGGCATCAGGCAGCCGGGATGTGGAGACGATGCTTGGGGTCCTTTCGGAACAGACGGTGCCGCTCTGCGCGGGGGAGCGAATTCTCGACTTCGGATGCAGCTCGGGACGGATGATTCGCTGGCTCTACCCTTTCGCGGATTCCTGCGAGATCTGGGGGGTCGACGTCAACGCCAATAACTTGATGTGGTGCCGCAACCACCTCTCACCTCCTTTCAAGTTTTCATGTTCTACCCGGCTTCCGCACTTGCCCTTTGAAGATCGGCATTTCAACTTCATCTATGCGGGGTCAGTCTTTACCCATATCGATGAGCTCTACGACACCTGGCTGCTCGAGCTTCGTCGTATCCTCGCTCCGGGCGGAAGGCTGTATCTGACTTTCCACGACAACCATACGGTGCAAGCGCTGAAAGATGAATACCCGGAGCATTGGTTCCATGACTGCATGCGGGGAAGCCAGATGCTGGCGGATAAGTTCGATGAGTACGCGGCGGGGGACTTTGCGATGTTCAGCATCTTGCGGTCCAACGCCCCGCATCTGAACTTGGAGACAACGCCGAACGTCTACTTTGACCGCGAGTATCTACTGCGATTGCTGAGTACTTTTTTCGAAGTGCGCGCAGTTAAAGAGAACGCCTACGGGTATCAAACCGCCGTTCTCTTAATACGACCGGAATAGCGAAAGAAAAGATTGAACGTCCGGCGCTACACAATCATGCCCGTCGCGACGGTCTCGTTGGTGAACTCGTCGATCAGGATGAAACTGCCGGTCAGTCGATTTCGCTTGTAGCTGTCGTAAAACAGCGGCGAGGACGCGCGTAAGCTGATTCGGCCGATATCGTTCAGCCGCAGCTCCAGATCGTCCTCAATCTTGTGCAGCGTATTGATATTGACCTTGTAGCGGACCTCACGCACCAGCGCCTTTACCTCCTTCGAGGTGTGTCGAAGCACATACTTTCCTCGAGCGGCGAGCGGCTTCTCTGAAAACCAACACACCATGGCCTCGATATCCTGGCCTACCTCGGGAGGATTGTTCGGCTTGACGATCATATCCCCACGGCTGATATCCAAATCGTCCTCGAGAGTGACCGTTACCGAATGCGGGTGGAACGCTTCCTCCAACGCGCCATCAGCAGTCACGATCTCCTTCACCTTCGTCGAAAATCCGGACGGCAACACTTTCACCTCATCGCCCGGCTTGAACACGCCTCCGGCGACCCGTCCGGCGTAGCCGCGGAAATCGTGAAACTCCTGCGTTTGCGGACGAATGACATACTGCACCGGGAACCGCGCGTCGACATGGTTCGCGTCAGAACCGATAAATACGTGCTCGAGGTGATAGAGCAGCGACGGCCCCTGATACCAGGGCATGTTGTTCGATTTGTGAACGACGTTGTCGCCGTTGAGAGCACTGATCGGGATGAATTCGATATTGACGATACTGTCGAAGCGCGAAGCAAAATCGGAAAATGATTTCACGATTTCTTCGAACGACTCCTGCCGATAGTCGACCAGATCCATCTTGTTGACGCAGAGGACGACTTGCTGAATGCGTAGAAGGTTTGCAATGAAGGCGTGACGACACGTTTGTTCGATGACTCCGTGGCGAGCATCGACAAGAATAATCGCTAGATTCGCTGTCGAGGCGCCGGTGACCATATTCCGCGTGTACTGAATGTGGCCCGGAGTATCAGCGATGATGAACTTTCGCTTCGGTGTCGCAAAATAACGATAGGCGACATCGATGGTGATGCCTTGCTCCCGTTCAGCTTTCAAGCCGTCCGTAAGGAGCGCGAGGTCAACCTCATGATCTCCGCGAGTTTCGCTCACGCGGCGAACCGCCTCCAACTGATCTTCGAAAATCGCCTTGCTGTCGTATAACAGCCGACCGATCAACGTACTCTTACCGTCGTCGACACTTCCTGCCGTGGTAAACCGCAGAAGGTCCATATCGAGATAATTTGCGTCCGGAGTCATCGTAGTACTTCTTCTCTCTAGAAATAACCTTGTCGTTTGCGATCTTCCATCGCCGTCTCCGAGCGCTTGTCGTCAGCTCGGGTGCCTCGCTCGGTGGAGCGAGATGCGGCGACCTCCTGAATGATTTCGTCGAGCGAGGCTGCGGCTGATTCGACGGCTCCCGTGCACGTCGCATCACCGATCGTCCGGAAGCGAATTTGCAGCTCTTCAGGGTTCTCTCCTGATTGGAGCGTGATGAACTCGGTAGCAGCCAGGATCACACCCGCACGACGAATTACCGGCCGTCGGTGAGAGAAGTAGAGCGACGGCAGGTCGAGCTCTTCTTTTTTGATGTACTGCCATACATCCATCTCGGTCCAGTTACTCAGGGGAAAGACTCGGAAATGCTCGCCGGGAAGTTTCCGTCCGTTAAACAGGTTCCAGAGCTCCGGGCGTTGATTCTTCGGGTCCCATTGCCCGAACTCGTCTCGATGCGAAAAGAACCGCTCCTTCGCCCGCGCCTTCTCTTCGTCGCGGCGAGCACCGCCGAAGCAGGCGTCAAAACCGTGCTTCTCGATGGCGTCGAGGAGGGTGATGGTCTGAAGCGCGTTTCGACTGGCATTCGGTCCCTTTTCTTCGACGGCCTTACCGGAGTCGATTGATTCCTGGACTGACGCTACCACCAGTTTTGCACCCATCTGACTAACCAATGAGTCCCGATAGACGATTGTTTCCGGGAAGTTATGCCCAGTATCCACATGCATCAACGGAAACGGCAGCTTGGCCGGCCAGAAGGCCTTCTTGGCCAAATGGGTCATTACAATGGAGTCCTTACCGCCGGAGAAGAGCAGAACCGGCTTCTCGAACTGCGCTGCAGCTTCACGGAGAACGAAAATCGCTTCCGATTCAAGCTGATCGAGGTGGTTGAGCGTGTAGCTAAGCATTTAATCCTATTGCAAATTCTTATTTTAAGGAGGAGCGGCTTCCGCCTCCGGCGAAACCGATATACCTCATCCACTAACGCCGAAATCCGACAAAAGTCGCGATTGGTTATAGCAGAACGCAGATAAAATTCCGAGCCAATGCCTCCGAATTCTTCGCGGTCGAACATCCACACACAGCGACTTACTTTTTGTCGCAAGGGGATACACACCAATACGCGGGGAATTTCAAGTCACGGCATGTCGGCCGACAGGTACTCCCGCACGCCGGCAAAGGTACGCCTGTGGATAACGGAGGGTCCGTGCTCTCGAATGCGCTCACGGTGGAACCGGGTTCCATAGCCTTTGTGGCTGGCAAACCCGTATTGGGGATAGATCGCATCAAAATCGCGCATCAATCGATCCCGAGTTACTTTTGCGAGAATTGATGCAGCGGAAATGGCGGTAACGGTAGCGTCGCCTCCGATCACCGATTCCTGTCGACAACCACTGTTGATGGCGAAGTTGCCGTCGATCAATAAGCTCGCTTCGGTCTCAGCCAGGCCAAGAGAACTGAGCACCTGCAGAACAGCGCGCTCCATCGCCCTTTTTGTCGCCTGGAGGATATTAATCCGATCGATCTCCTCAACATCAACAGAAACAACGGCATAAGACATTGCTCGAGCGGTCACTTCGTCATACGCCCGCTCCCTGCGCGGTTCCGAGAGAGCCTTCGAGTCGGTGACGGCTTCCGAAAGTGCGCTTCCGGGCGCCAGCACTACCGCCGCGGCGGTTACGGGACCGGCGAGCGGACCGCGCCCTGCCTCGTCCAGACCAATGACAACTAAGTCACGGGTACGCTGAGAATTTCTCGCTCGGTCGCGGTTGCTTTTACCCATCATGGTGACGTAAGAATACTGCTCGAATCAGGACCCTGCTGGACTTCAACACCTGAACAACTCCGAACCTTGAATAGATCATCGATGAGCCTTGGGGAAAAGGAAATTTTGCACGTTGCTCGCCTCTCCGCTCTGGAGCTGAGTGCAGACGAAGTGCGCGAATACGGTAAGGACCTCAACGACATTCTCGAGTTCGTTGACAGCTTGAATGCTGTTTCGATCCACGGCGTACCCCCGACCTCGCACGTCCATGGGGTAGTGAACGAATTCCGTGACGACGTACTCAAGGACTCTTTGAGCGTGGAAGACGTCGCGCGCAATGCGCCTGATTTCAAAGGCGGTGGTTTCCGCGTGCCTAAGGTGATCTAATCTAGTGGAGCAGTTCGCCAAATTGACGAAGACATCGGAGGGCAATCTTGCGCGCCGCTAGCTACAGTATCCTCTTTTGGGGTGGCCTCACGTCGCGAGAGCTGTCTCGACCTCGTCCTTCGAGGCAGAACTCGAGACGCTAATCGGAACTCGCCGCACGAACACAAATTCATGACCTTTTTCCCGGAACAGTAGTCCTTATGAGTGGTTTAATCGAACTCTCCGCCAGCGAGATGCGGGAAGGATTGCTTCGCAAGTCCTTCTCCTCGG
>JAGRAW010000224.1 GCA_020434415.1 Bdellovibrionales bacterium | reverse complement strand
GACATCCGGATCCCGAGTGCAGCAGATGCATAGAGTCCTACGATGACCGTTGCTTTCTTCCCGTCCCCGGTGCGTTTCGTCTTCTTGCCCGACCAATCCCCTCACTCCCTGCTTCCGGAAGAGAGTATCCTGCTTTCAGCGAACGCATCTCCAAAGCGAAGAGCCCAATTCAGTCTAGGACGGACAGCCGCACGCGCCGCCCTCGAGCAGCTTGGATTTGCCGAACCGCCACCGGTGCTGAGAGGTGGCCACGGAGAGCCTCTCTGGCCGGCTGCTGTCGTGGGAAGCCTCTCGCACTGTCCCTCCGGCGCGGCCGCAGCAGTGGCACGGCGAGGTGAGGTGCCTGGACTCGGCCTCGACATCGAACGCCTCGATCGAGAGCTTGCTCCTGCTACCGCCGAGCGCTTTTGCAATTCGGACGAACTGGCCTGGGTTCGACAACACGATGCGGTTCGTCGGGCGTTGCTAGTGTTTTCAGCGAAGGAGAGTATCTACAAGGCGCTCTTTCCCAGATACCGTCAATTCTTCGGTTTTGACGCAGTGTCGCTGACTGCGGACGAACCAAGAACTCGATTTATCGCCACGCTGCGTATCGATATTGATCGGGAATTCCTGTCTGGAACAACCTTTACGGTCGGGTTTGCCGACATCGATGCAGCGCATCTTTTGACCTGGACCGTGCTTGAGAGGGGCTAGAGCTGGTCGATGCGGGCAATTGTTGCGGCTGAAGGATAGAATCTTTAGAGTGGGCATTGGCTGAACCACCAGGCCGGATTAGGTACTGTAAAGCGCTATGCTCCCTGTCGGATCCCTTAACCCTGTCAGATCCTTAAACCCTGTCAGATCCTTAAACCCTGTCAGATTTTTCGATGCTGTCAGATTTTTCAATCCTGTTATCTTCCTCTGCCCTGCTTTGCTTCTTTTTCTCTATCCCGTTGTAGCAGGAGCGCAATCCGCGGGCAGCCTTGATGAGGCGGCTGATGCGGGACCTTCTCCTGCTCCTGTAGTTCCTACTCCTGCTATTGCTTCTCCGGGTCTACCCACGCGCACTGCGCCAACCAGCTTCAGACCTCCGATGAAGCACTCGGATACAGGGAAGGTACCTGCCTATCGCGTTGAAAAAATTACCGAAACGAAGGACCAACCACATCGAGCGACAATCGATGTGCAATATCCGGTGTTCATTGTAGACGGTGCTTCTGACAAAGGTGACATCAATACCTACGTTCGCTCGCTCATTGAACCTGAAATTGAAGCATTTCTTTCGGAGGTCGAGGCTAGAGGTCAACTTCCGGAAGACGAGGCCGCTGGGGGCTCATCTTTTCGCTGTGACTTCGAGCCGCTCGTGGCCACCGAACCGCTTGTCAGTCTTCACCTTCGCTGCGAACGCTACGTTGCAGGGGCCGCACACCCGATCCACTGGACAAAAACGGTGACTGCCAATCGGCTCACGTTGGCGGTAGTATCCCTGACCGACTTGTTTTCCGGTGCTGAGGATGCTCTCGATCTGATCGCTATGTACGCTCGTCGGAGCCTCCGCGATACTCTAGGAGATACCGACCTCCTTGCGGAGGGGACCCGACCGATAGCCGATAACTTTCGGGCGTTTTTGATCACACCGACATCCCTTCAAATACTCTTCGATGAGTATCAAGTCGCGCCCTACGCGGCAGGTCCCCAACAAGTTGATATTCCCTGGCAGCAGCTCCGCTCGGCGATACCGACGGACAGTCTGTTGCAGCAACTAGTACAGTGAACACGATGCCGAGCGATCGACTCCGTCAGCGCTTCGAGAGCAACTTTCTGATTCGTCCCCGTACACATCCACTAATCACTGCGGCCTCACTAGTCTTCGGCGTGATCTTTATCGGCACGATTGGATTTCGCTATATCGAAGACTACTCCTGGATAGATGCGTTCTATATGTGCGTCATCTCGGTCTCGACTGTCGGCTTCGGAGAGGTCGAGCCGCTTAGCCCTGTCGGAAGGCTATTTACCTCGGGGCTGATTATCGCCGGGGTGGGCACTGCGACCTACTCCTTCACCGCTCTTGTTCGGCTGATAGTCGAAGGAGAACTGCTGAGACTCAGAGGTATTCACAGAATGAAGAAGAAGATCGAAAATCTCGAACACCACCACATTGTCTGCGGATTGGGACGACTTGGAAAAATTGTGGTGCAAGAACTTGCCGAAGCCGGCGAGGATGTTGTCGCCATCGAACTCGACCCCATTGAAGCCGGACCCGACCTGGAGCGTCTGCAAGTTCCACTGATCGTGGGAAGCGCCTACGAAGACGAAGTGTTGAAGTCCGCGGGTATTCAGCGAGCAAAGACACTGCTCGCGCTGTTACCGAAGGATGCGGATAACGTGTACGTCACCCTCTGCGCCAGAGATCTCAATCCGCAATTGACCATCATTGCCCGCACCGAAGACGAGGGCGGCGAAAGTCGCCTCAAACGCGCTGGAGCTAATACTGTCCTGGCTCCATACCGCGTATCAGGCAGTCGACTTGCCCAACGCCTCATGCGTCCGAATGTGAGCGACTTCTTGGAGATCGCGGCAGGACGCAAAGGAGAACAGCTCGTGATTGAAGAAGTGATAGTGCCGACAGCTTCTCCCCTCGTCGGCAAGTCGCTTGCTGAAAGCGATTTGCGTCAGAAGACGGGTGCCATCATTGCCGCTTTCATTCGCACGGACGGCGAGATGATTTTCAACCCTGGAGCGAAACACGTCATTGAAGGTGGATCGACGTTGATCGTGCTGGGAGAGAAGGCTTCCGTCGAGGCCCTTTCAAACCTGCTATGACCCCGCGGGCGCCGATGGTTTTTCTGCACCCCCTATGCTACGCAATAGAAAGCGCTTCCCTCACCACCCGATAGGAGATCCCGATGAAACCCGACAAAGTACAAAGTTTCGAGCTCTTCAAGATCCCGCCGCGTTGGTTGTTGCTTCGCGTCGTAACGGAGCAAGGCGTGGTCGGCTGGGGAGAGCCCAACCTCGAGGGGTTCTCTGACACCGTTGCGGCGGCAGTGATCGAGCTGATGGAAGAAGTGATTGGTGAAGACCCGGCTCGTATCCAATTCATTTGGCAGAAGCTCTGTAAGACAAAGTTTTATGGAGGCACCGGGAACGTGCTGATGAGCGCCGTTGCGGGCATTGACCAGGCGCTGTGGGACATTCAGGGGAAAACACTAGGGGTCCCGGTGCATAGGCTTCTTGGTGGCGCGGTACGCGAGCGGATGTTGGTGTACCGTTGGTGCGGCGGCGACAACAACGCGCCCGAGGAAGCGGCAGCAGAGGCTGCGCAGGTAATTGCCGAAACGAACTTTCGAAACATCAAGATGAATGCTTGCCCGCGTATGGGCTACATCGATACCGACGGCGCTGTGAAAGATGCCGAACGTCGAATGGCCGCAGTGAGAGAAGCAGTGGGACCGGAGATAGGCGTCGGCCTTGATTTTCACGGCCGTTGCAAAGCACCGATGGCTCGTTCACTCATGGCTGCGCTGGAACCATACCGTCCGCTGTTTTTCGAAGAAGTGGTGGCTCCCCATTGCAACAGCCAACTTCCTGGGCTGCGTCAAGCGACAGCGATTCCCCTGGCAACAGGCGAGAGGATGTTCAGTGCTCCCGAGTTTCTTCAGCTTCTGTCATCGGGAGGAGCAGATATACTACAGCCCGATTTGAGTCATGCCGGGGGTATCTCGCACGTTTTCGATATCGCGCGCATGGCGGAGCAGTACGACGTCGCGTTAGCTCCTCATTGCCCGCTCGGACCGATTGCGCTCGCATCCTGCCTCCAAGTCGACTTCTGCTCGATTAATGCCGTGTTTCAGGAATGTAGCCTTTGCATTCATTACAACACGGAAGGCGGTGCCGACCTGCTTGACTATGTCGTCAATCGAGAAGTGTTCGATGTCGATGCTGAAGGCTACATTGCGCTTCCTCAAACCCCGGGGCTCGGCGTTGAAATCGATGAGACTGCCGTTAGAAACGCCGCAAAGAAGGGGCACCGGTGGCGCGATCGCGTTTGGCTTCTTCCTGATGGGGCGCCGACGAAGTGGTGACCGCAGTGCCGGACTACTTTCTCGGCTGCGACTGGGGAACGTCGACCCTCAGGCTGCGATTGCTGCGTAGCGAGGACGCATCAATCGTCAGCGAACTGAAGACAGATGTCGGCGTCGCCAAAATAGCCGGCGGAGCACCGCTTGAGACGCGCGCGGAGGCCTTTCGTGCGGAGCTAGCCAAAGCCGTCGAAGATCTCGGTCGACGCACGACCTTTCCCTCCGTGCGCCTGCCGGTCATTGTTAGCGGAATGGCAAGCGCCAGCATTGGTTGGAAAGAACTTCCCTACGCATCCCTTCCTTTCACTCTGAAAGGCTCCTCGGCGGTACTGGAGCTTATCGAGGGCGAGCTCAGCAAGAAAATTGGTCCGGTTTGGCTCTGCTCAGGCGTAAGAGATGACGCTGACGTCATGCGAGGTGAGGAAACCGAAGTGCTGGGCATCGCCGCGCTGACGCCCAATCTTTTCCGAGAACCTGCAACGCTCGTATTGCCGGGTACTCACTCCAAGCATCTAACGGTGCAGGATGGAGCCGTGGTCTCGTTCCGCACGTATATGACCGGAGAGCTGTACGACGTCATGTCGACAGCCAGCATTCTTCGCCATTCTGTCGCAGGCGCCACAGGCGCGCCGCGAGCAGAGGCTTTTGCGGAGGGAGTAGCGCTAGCGCAGAGGGAGCACCCCTTTCACCTGCTGTTTCGAGTACGCGCAATGCAACTCCTGCAGGGACGAGAGCCTGAGGAAAGCGCCGAGTTTCTGAGCGGGTTGTTGATTGGCTCTGAACTTCGGGATTGTCGCACCCGCGTCGGCGAGGGGCACCAGGTTCTGCTGTACGCACCAGGCCCTCTGGGCGAGCGATACCGGACGGCAGGAGCTTTGCTGAACTGGTCGGAGCTCAGGCTTCTTTCGTTTTCCCTACCGCCGGTCGTGTATGGACAGCGTGCGCTGCTGGATCAAGTAAAGGAGATGTGCTGATGTTTTCGTGGACTACCTTCGATGCGATGCCGATTGTGGCAATCCTCCGTGGATTTGCCTTCGACGAAACCCGAGCGCTTGTCGCGGCCTGTCGCGAAGCCGGCATCCTCAACTTTGAAGTGACGATGAACACTGTTGGTGCCCCTTCTCAGATTGAAGCTTTGGCAAAGGATCATGCGGACTGCAACATCGGCGCGGGAACCGTCTGCACGCTCGACGAGCTTTCTGCCGCGACCGGAGCGGGCGCGACGTTCATCATCACTCCCGGCCTCTTTCCCGAGGTAGTAGCTCGAGCGAAACAGCAAGCTATGGCAGTCTTTCCGGGTGCGTTCACGCCTACCGAAGTGTACCAAGCATGGGAGCTCGGGGCCGACATCGTAAAGCTGTTTCCTGCGAGCGTACTAGGCGCAGACTACCTCAAAGATCTCCGCGGTCCCTTTCCTCAGATCAAGCTGATGCCGACCGGCGGAGTGTCTTCGGAGAATCTTGAAGCATATCGACGCGCCGGAGCATGTGCCTTCGGCGTAGGCGGCACCATGTTCGAGCGTTCATTGGTTGCGGAAGGTCGTTGGAATGAGGTGACGGCAAGAGCTCGCGCGCTCTGTGCAGCATATGAACGCGCATCCACTTCAGCATAGGGGATGCGCCGCGTCGAAACGGTAGTTCCCTCACCGCCCGGTCGGGGGCGACAGACGCGAAAGAGAGGTTCGATTGTGTTGCCGTAACCGAACCTCCTTCGTTGCCGAGTAGATCCCTTTTTCACGTATCAAGATCCGCAAGAATCTCTTCTCGCCGGAGAAAAGCGAACTCGAATTTTTTACTTACCGGCTCTTCTGCTCGTAGAGCAGCGTGAAATGCCTTCTCCGCATCGCTGACGGCAGCATGTAGCGCAGCCTGGGCGGCCCGATATTGCACGCCGGCTTGGCAGACAAGGCGTTCACTGCGCGCTACTGCCCGTTCCAACGTCGCGAGTTCTGACCTGATTCTTGTCAGCGTTTGCTGTGCCGTTTCGGCAGCGCTTCGATGGCGATTGGTATCGCTGGAAATCTTGTCCCGGTGCGCTTGCAGTGCCCGTTGTTCCGCTGCCCGCAAGACTCCCTGCAGCCGGGATTGTTCCTGTCGGGCCTTTAAAAGACACCGTGAGTCTTCCTTCAACCTTGCCTCGGCAAGCGCTTTCTCGCTCGCCACAGCATTCTCATTCGCTTGAAGCCTTTCACGACAGGCCTGTAACGCTTGCCAGGCAGCAACCGTCTGCGCGGACAATTGCCGTAACTCCTCGGCAGTTGCAAGCTCTTCTGCTTCGACCGCGCGGAGCTTCCGTTCCAGGCCCAACCGAGCAGCTCCCTCCGCCTTTGCATCCATCGACAGACGTGGGATTAGAATTCGTAACGCCGTAAGGCACTCGAATGCCCGATCAACTTGCAAGTCAGTCAGAGCATCAATTGTCTCATCGCTGATCGCAGCATCGAAGACGTTGATGCGTTGCGGCACCAAGAGAGTCGGCTGAACAATGAGCAACCGCGGCTGGACCGCCCGGATTACCGGCTTAGTTGCTTGACCCAGTACGAGCGTTACGTTGATCGGCACCTCGTCGTACAGCAAATCATCCGGATAGCTTTGCGGACTCTCTTGCATCCGCAGCCAAGCTCCGTAGCGCGTCCGGACGTCGATACACTGCGCGAGGCGACCCTGGCAGCGATAGACGGCAAGTTCCGGAAGACCTTCCCAGCAGTCCGCTCCGAGAACGTCCGACACGCAGACTTTCTCGCAAGCATCAATTTGCAGCGAGCTGATCAGCTCTGGGGCTTCGTCGCGATTCCGCGCCTCCTGCGACTGATACCATACAAGTTGGACATCAAGGCCGACCAGCGACAGACCATTCTCGAGCGTCGGCTTCTGTTCTAC
>JAGRAW010000223.1 GCA_020434415.1 Bdellovibrionales bacterium | reverse complement strand
ATACAGATGGCACCAATCCTTGCTCTCCAGTAAAATGCTGACCAACGGAAAGGCATTTTCCCACAGAATTGTCTGGGCCTGGACTACCTCGATGTATCGCCTCCAGTCGGTGCGTCCGTAGAGAGTGTTGAGGAAAGCCTGCACTACCTGGGGGGCGTTGACGTTGGTTCTCCCGTCGAGAGGTACACGATATCCTGGAGTCCCGTCATCCTTCGCGTAGCGATACAGCACATAACCGCCGTCGTTGAAATTGTTGAGCAGCGGGAGCGGAAGATTCTGCTCGAAAATGAAATCCATCGGAGCGATGGCAACAGTTTTCCGATCTAGGGGGTGCTCGACTAGGGGCCGAGCTAACCCGGCGATAAGCAAAACAGTAATCGCAATGAGTGCGACTGTCGATCCTGTTCCAAGTGACGACGCGAGCTGTTCAAGCTTCCGAAACGCGACACCCAAGTTGCCAAGCTCGCCGCGTTCAGCATCTGCGGATGCCCACACCCGCGCTACCAGCATCGCCTGAAACAGCGCGGCGAAGGGGATGAACTTCTGCACCGTCAGTGCGCCAAACAGAAAAAGGACCGCTCCGGTAAGCTGGGAAGCAGTGACGGCCGTTGTCGCAACATGGGCGAAGACGATGAGTACAGCAAACAGTAGAATCACGGCGTTCGCGCCGGCGTGGTACAGCGTCGCAGGCTGGAATTCCGTGATGTACATGTTCGCAAAAGGGTGCTCCGCTTTGCCGGCGGCGGTAAACCATTCTGCACCAAGGTACGGCGTGAGCAACGTGCCCAGCAGTATGGCGAATGCGACTTTCGCACTATCCTTCCAAGTCTCACGCGGCCGCGTGAAGTCGAACAGCCAAACAATTGTCGCTCCAATTCCGACGACCGCCGTAAGGTGGGAGTTGGCCCAGACCATGGCGATTGCGCCGGCGGCCACCAGTTGTCGTGGTCGGATACCATCTCGGCGAATCCGCTCTGCGAGGTACAGCAGCCAGACGAAACATATCCAGGAAACCACCTGGGGCCGCAGGCCGAAATGGGCGTACGATGCTGCCGAAGCTCCGAGACCGAGCAGCAAACCGAAAAACGGGCTACCGCTGAGGCGGATTGCGCACCATGCCGTGGAGGCGACAAAGACGAGAGCTAGGAGGACCTTGCAGGTCAATAGGCCATAGTCTCCCCATAGCTGAGAGTCATGGACCGCAGCGTAGAGCACTTCGTTGCTCCACGAATAAGCACGCCAAGGTACTCCGTCTGAAAAGGCGTTCCACAGATCGACTGACGGGAGAGTGCGGTGGTGTAGAATCCACCGCCCGATTACGAGATGCCACCACAAATCAGGATCGCCGACTGGGCCACAGATTGCGA
This sequence comes from Bdellovibrionales bacterium, assembly GCA_020434415.1. GTDB lineage: Bacteria > Bdellovibrionota_C > UBA2361 > SZUA-149 > SZUA-149 > JAGRAW01. The sequence continues at coordinate 5,606 of JAGRAW010000223.1, read as the reverse complement.
CTGCGGTGGTGATGATCAAAAATATCGACAAAAGTCGGCGCATCGCTGAAGAGACTTAGCAGGTCGTTTGGTCGACCATAGAACGACAGGAACGTCGTCACCACTGTAATTGTTCCGCTGGTGTGATTGTTTCGCTGGAGGCGTGACAATACACTCCCAATCTAGTACGAGGGACGGCTGTCACCTTATTTTACTGCTTCCGCATGCAGACCGAGATTCCTCACGATCCTCCGAAAGAATTTCTACTGTCTGTCTTTCGCGCTATCGAAGGACAACCCGGCGATTATGTAGTCGGCGCGGTAACCGTTCTTACTGCCTATGCGCTGTATCGTCGACGGTACAAACTCGCGGTCGGGTTATTAGTGCTGATTGGCGGCGTGGTACTGCTTCGTGTGATTGTGAATATGTTTTTTGGAGATGTGCTCTGATCCCTTTACATAGCCGGGACGGTTTCCCGATCGAGCGCATTCCGGAGGGTACAGGTTGATTCGTGGGATGAATTCTTGCATCGTGATTGTATGAAGATACCGCTGGAACGGCTTGCCCCAGAGATCCTCAACGCACTCATTGAGGAATTTGTGCTTCGCGAAGGGACCGAGTACGGCGAACGTGAATACTCACTTGCGGAGAAAATACAGGCGGTCAAGCAACAGCTCGAACGTGGCGAGGCATTTGTTGCCTTTGACCCGGATTCAGAAAGCTGTACCATCTTACCGGCGAAGCGCTGACTGAAAGCGTGTTCCGGATGGCAGACTTACCCTAAGAGTTTCAGCGCTAATTCTCCTTGTTGGTTAGCCTGAGCCAGTACCGCTGCGCTTGCATCACGAAGAATTTGCAGGCGGACGAGCTCTGCAGCCTCAAATGCGACATCTGCATCGCGAATTTGGCTCTCGGCTTGCGCAAAGTTCTCCTTCAAAATGCTGAGATGGGACACGGCGACAGAAAGGCGACTCTCCGAAGCCCCAAGGGTTCCCCGTTCAATTGAAAGCAGGCTGATCGCTGACTGAACTGCGTCAAGCGCTGCAAGGGAGGCATCTTGCCCGGCTTGATCGGTGCCGGCGTTCAACGAGTATAGCAGCGTGTCAGCGGTTGAGCCGAGCGCAAGGCTTTCTAACGTTGCGGTCACGGCGGGAACAGCGATCTGAGAGTTGGCGCTGGAGTCCAGCCCGACTTGCAGAGTTATTGTCGAGCTGTCGGCGAGCAGCTGTAGATCGTTGAACTCTGTCGATCTGGAGATACGCGTGACCTCGCTGGCAAGTGCTTCAAACTCGAGCTGCAGCGAAGAGCGAGTGGTTGCGGTTTCGATGCCGTTCGCCGATATTTCGGCGAGTTCGGCCATCCGGGTAAGCAGATTTCCGATTTCCTCAAGCGCCCCATCGGCGATACTGATCAGTGATATGCCGTCATTGGCATTTCGGATTGCAGCGTCTGCAATCCGCTGGTCAGCACGGAGTGAATCAGCAAGTACCAGTCCAGCGGCATCGTCTGAGGCGTCGACGATTCGCAAGCCCGTGCTCAGGCGTTCAAACGTCTCGCTGAGGCGAGCCGTATGAATGCTGAGAGAACGCTGCGCTCGAAGCGAGTCGACGTTCGTCAGGATGCTGATCGACACTCCCTGATCACTCCCTCTAGATCGGATCGTCGGCACCCCCCTTTGTCGACGGCGTCAAGCCGCCACGGGAGTATCGTTTCGTCCGTGGAACTACAGGTAAAAAGTCGGCTTTCCTGGTGAAAAGCTTGAAGACCGGGGCTCGGTTCACCGGAAACGAAAGGTCGCGGCGAGTGGTCTGCCTAGTAGAATTGTCGGGTTTTGGCGGTTTCGGCTGGATTGAGAGGGTTTCTGCCCGGACCGGCTCAGCGAACTTCCTTCAGCACCTCGGCGATTGCCGCGGCAGGGGAGCCGATTTCTGACGTAAAAGTACTCCCGGTGATTTTTTCATAGGCGTCCATGTACCTCAGCGAAACGTCCACACGAAAATCATCGGGGATAGTGGGTGGAGTTCCATCGCCCATATAGCCTCGTTCGATTAACCATCGACGGACGAACTCCTTATCAAGCATGAGAGGATCCTCACCTGCATCAAATCGTTCCTGATATGAGTCGGCGATCCAGTAGCGTGACGAGTCCTGGGTTAGCACTTCGTCGGCAAGCAGCAGCTCGGCCCTCCCCGTTCCGCTACGAAGGACTCCGAACTCGAATTTCGTGTCGACAAGCAGGAGGCCCCGTTCTGCGGCTTTCTTGCTGCCGAAGGTGAAAAGCTGCAGTGCTGCTGCACAGACTTCCTCCCAGAGGGACTTTTCGACAAGACCGGAACTGACAACCTCGTCACTGCTTATCGGCGTATCATGGCTTCCTTTGGCAGCCTTCGTTGACGGCGTGATCAAAGGCGAATCAAGCTGCTGAGCTTTCTTCATCCCCTTTGGAAGCTCGATACCTGAAATTGCACGCCCCGCTTCGTAATCGCGCCACGCCGAGCCGGCGAGATAATTGCGAACGATAACCTCGACAGGGATGATTTCAACCTCACGGGTGATCACCACATTCGGATGCGGATACTCGAGCACATGGTTGCGGATGATGTGGCTTGTCTGCTCGAACCAGTAAGCCGCAAGCTCGGTCAGCATGCGTCCTTTGAACGGAATTGTTGTCAGCACGACGTCAAAGGCGCTCAGGCGGTCACTCGCGATAAGCACTCGCCGATCGCCGACGGTATAACAGTCGCGAACTTTGCCCTCGTATTTTCCCCCCAATCCTGGAACGTCGATGGCACCGAGGGTAAAGGCTAATTGTTTGGCTATGGCGTCGCGTGGGACCATATTCGCGCTCTTTCGTGTCTTGATTTCTTTACCGGAAGAAAGGAAATGTCGCCGCTGAGGGAGCAGCATCGGCTGCCAAATCCAGGGCGATTTCGCTTAGAGCTTATCCACGAAAATATCTGCTCTCAAAGCGGGGAGTTCAAGGCAAGGTCGGTAAAACGGGAAATCAAAAAAGCGGAGTTTACTGAAGTAAATGAGTATTTTTTATTCTCCCGTTTTACCGAGATTGACCGAAATCGCCGTTTTGAGAGCAGATATTTTCGTGGATAAGCTCCTACTGTCAGCCTACGTCAGCCACTAGGAGATGTCCACCGACGGGACGGGTGTGCCGTGGCGATGTTCGGCAGTACAAAAGGAAAAAGCCGCATGAGCGGCTTTTTCACAACGGTCGTGGAACCTGCAAAGAACCGGCGGGAATCCGCCTCTACGTGAACGCTGGACTATGCTGCTTTTTTGATCATTTCCGGGCCATACGAGACTATCTTCGATTCATTGCTATAGTCTTCGTAGAAACGGCGGAGGCGTTTGCGAAGCATCAGACGAGAGCGGTGCAATCGAGACTTCACTGCAGGGATGCTGAGATCGAGGATTTCTCCGACCTCCTTGTTCGATAGCCCGTCGATATCGCGAAGCACGAACACTGCCCGATAGTCTTCCGGTAATTTCCCGATTGCGCCTTCGAGCGCTTCTCGAATTTCGTTGTTCAGTGCCAGCGAGTCAGACCGAGCACCAAAAGCATTGCGTTGAGTAATCGCTTTGTTCTGAAGGTGCGGTAGCATGTCGTCGAGCGAAATGCTTTGGTCCTGCTTGCGCTTGCGAAGCTTCATGAACGCAGCATTCACCGTGATGCGGTAAAGCCAGCTCGAAAACTTCGCTTTGCCTTCGAACCCTTCAATCTTGCGGTAGACCGTTACGAAGACATCCTGGAGGACCTCTTCGGCATCCTCGGCGTTGCGTGTAAGGCGCATCGCCAGATTGTGGACCTTTGTTTCGTAGCGTCCGATGAGTTCTTCGAAGCTCGCCGTGCAACCCTTGGTAAATCGCTTGATGAGATCGTCATCGCTAAGGACCGCTTCTGCTTTTTTCTTTTTCGCCATGTTCGCTTTCCCTTTCGCCGTGAGACTGAATCCTGAGACCACCAACGCTCCGAGCCGAGCGATGAAGCGATGGTAGCCGGGAACTTGAGGCCGGTTGTCACGGCTTTGTAACGAGGCTGGAGAAAATATGTAAAAAATGACGGCAGAAAACCCAAGCTGAGCGCAGGGTTAGACGAGAACCGACAGTTTCGAACTGCTGAGGAGCGGTAGCGGTGTCCCCGCTCAGGTCTTTAGACGACCGTTCGAATCAGCGCCGCCGTGGCAGCCAGGGCGCGATTCGAGGCGCTTAGCCGTCGCTCCTTCTTTGGAATCTTCTGCCTGCCGTTTCGATTCGGCAATTCCAAGTAGCTTGGCATCAGACCGAAGCTGATGTTCATCGGCTGAAAATCTTTTCGACCCGTTTCGCTAATATAACCTAGAAGTGCACCGAGCGCGGTTTCGCGGGGAAATTCGATTAGTGGCGCGTTGGAGAGCAAACGATAGACATTGAGCGCAGCCGCAAGTCCGCCGGCAGTCGATTCGACGTAGCCCTCGACGCCGGTAATCTGACCTGCGAAAAAGAGGCCGGGTCTACCGCGAAACGCGAGGGTCGCATCGAGACACTGGGGGGAATCGATGAAAGTGTTGCGGTGCACCGAGCCGTAGCGAACAAATTCCGCCAGCTCGAGACCAGGTAGGCTGGTGAAAATTCGTTGTTGGTCTGCTCGCTTCATTCTGGTTTGCAGGCCGACCATGCTCCAGAGCTCTCCCTCCAGGTCGTCCTGCCGGAGTTGAATTACCGCATACGGACGCTTCCCGGTGCGCGGGTCGGTGAGCCCCACCGGCTTCAGGGGGCCGAACAGCAGGGTGTCGGGCCCTCGCTCAGCCATATCCTCGATTGGCATGCAGCCTTCGAACGGGCGCAGGTCTCCAAGCTGCTCCTGTTCGACGGCGATATTTCCGGTGTATTTTTCCGCCGCCAGCACCTGCTCGACAAATGTGTAGTACGCTTCTCGCTCCAGCGGAATGTTGAGGTAATCGTCCCCTCCTTTGTCGTAGCGAGACTGGCGAAATACCTTTTCCGCATTGATCGACTCGCGAAAGATGATCGGACTGATCGCATCGTAGAAGGCAAGATTCCCGTGGCCCGTGAACTGTTCAATTGCTCGAGCGAGGGGTTGAGAGGTGAGAGGTCCGGTAGCGACAATCACCGGATCTTGCGCCGAGGTTTCCGGGATCTCCACTATCTCCTCACGGACGACGGTAATTAGCGGGTGAGAGTGGATTTTATCGTCCACATAGCGGCTGAAGCGTTCCCGATCGACTGCGAGGGCTCCACCGGCCGGGACTTCGCAGGCTTTGGCCGCCTCCATAATCAGGGAATTCCAGAGCGCCAACTCTTCCTTGAGCAGTCCCACAGCGTTCTCGAGTCCGGCTCCCCGGAAGGAGTTGGAGCAGACCAGTTCGGCGCAGAGACTGGTCTTATGCGCCTTCGTGGTCTGATGTGGCCGCATTTCGTAAAGGGTCACTTCGATATTTCGCTGCGCCAGTTGCCAGGCTGCTTCACTGCCTGCCAACCCCGCACCCAGTATTCGCGCTTTCCCTCTTGTAGTGTTCAACGTATTGCTTTCACCCGAATCTGTGCGAAAAGTCCTTGAAGTTTGGAGCGCGCAAAATCAAGGTTTTTGCTTGCACAACCTGAAAAAGTCCATC
>JAGRAW010000222.1 GCA_020434415.1 Bdellovibrionales bacterium | reverse complement strand
AATGGCTGCGCGTTCTGAACGTGAATGTGTGGGGTCACCAACTGATGGTCAACCATGCCGCGCCGTTGATGCGAGCTCGAGGCGGTGGAAGCATTGTCACAATCTCATCTCTTGCCGGCCGGTTTGGTGCTGTCGCGGCCGCGCTTTCCTATACGGCAAGCAAAGCTGCGTTAATCGGGCTGGCGAAGCAATGGGCGAAGCTGCTGGGCAGTGACGGCGTGCGCTCGAACGTCATTGCTCCCGGCCCGACTCGCACGGCGATGCTCGACTCGATGCAGCCGGCTGTGGTCGAGGCTTTCGAGCGCGCGACGCTTACCGGCCGCATCACCACACCCCAGGACATTGCGAAGGCGGTGGTTTTCCTTGCTAGCGACGACAGCGCTAATATTACCGGTCAGGTGCTGGATATCAACGGTGGGTGTTGGATTCCAGCATAAGTACGGTAACGGATAAGCAGTCGCGATGGCAGCAACAATCACTATCGAAATCTTGGGCTGCGGTGACGCGTTCGATGTGCGGTTTGGCACGTCGGCGTCCTTGGTGACTGCATCGAAAGATGGACAGTCCGTGCAGTTGATGTTTGATTGTGGCTACCAAACGCCGGTGGCCTATCTTGCGCAACAACCACCGGTTGATTCGCTCGATGCTCTTTACGTGTCGCACTTCCATGGCGACCATGTGCTGGGAATTTCGATTCTACTCGCATACTTCGTCTATCAAGGACCACGCAGTAGACCGTTTACCATCGTCGGCCAACCCGGTGTGAAACGAGTAGTCGAACAGTTGTGCGATATCGCTCATCCTCGAATGCTGTCTGCGATCCCTTTCGAGCTGCGTTTCCTAGAGACGACCGAGCCCGTTCACGTCGGACCGCTTGAGCTTTCGTTCGCCCAAACTATTCACGGATTGCCAAACTTCGCAGCGCGGCTGACCTGCGGCAGCAGTATTGCGGCTCTAAGCGGGGATGGGCAAATCACCAAGGAATCCCGTGAGCTGTATGAGGGGGCCAGCGTGCTGGTGCACGAGGGGTATGGCTGGTCAGGGAGTTATCCTAAACATCAAGCAGTCGATGAGCTGTTAGAGATGCTCGCGGATAGCGAGACGCTGCAGACGCTCGTTCTCGTTCATTGCAGTGGCAGCGAGCGAAGGAAGATAGCGCAGCGCCTTGTTGAGCAGGCGAGTCGGCTGCCATTCAAGGTGCAGCTAGCTCTGCCTGGCGAACGATTTGAGGTATCGAGCGCCTGACGTCCGCATTTACGCCGCTTTCGTAGCGGAATAGTACTTTCTGGAGCCGTCTCGGTCGTGCTATCCGTGTCTACCGCGCACGGGTCAGGGGCAGCCGAACTCAGTTCTCTCCGAGAATTTTTCCGTCGACGTAGAGCCAGCGGCCCTGCACGTGCTCGAAGCGACTGATCTCATGGTGGGTGTGTTCTTCGCCGCCTTGTCTGAATCGAGCGATAAATTCGACGCGACCTGCCTTGTCGCCTTCGCCGCCGTTTGCCGAGACAATTTCCAGACCAAGCCACTCGGCCTGCTTTGACCACTCACGTGCCATACGTCGGTCAAAGGTCTTTCGTTGCAGCAACGACAAGGTGCGGCCCAGGTAGTCGATCTCGCCCAGTGCGTAGGCGGAATAGCGGGAGCGCATCAGGGCTTCAGCGGTGGGAGCGTGGCGCTCCCCCGCGTGATAGGGGCGGCAACACGATTCGTAGCCGCCGCCGCTGCCGCAGGGACAATCTGACATCACAAAATCCTCCTTCTACTTAGAGCTTATCCACGTATAAGCTCTTACTATTCCGAACTCCGGTAGAGAGCCGACGATGAAAAAAACTCAGCAGCAAGTGATAGCACAATTGCACGAGTTCCGGATCATAGCGTGGTCCCTCGTCGCGGAGAAACGCATGTTGGGCGTTGAACTCGTGCCATGTAAACACGGTTTCGGCTGCTGTGAGAGTATCGTAGATTAGCCTACGACCTTCAAGAGGGATGTGGGGATCTTGGCGGCCCCACACCATCAGGAGCTCGCCGTCGATCTCGCCGAGACGGTCAAGCGAATCATCCTGCATGCCTGCGCCGAGGCTGCGCTTGTGAATGTCTGTCGCATAGAAGCACGCCGCTGCGCGGATCTCCGGGCGAAACGCAGCGCGAAATGACAGGTGCCCGCCGATGCAAATCCCGAGTGCACCAAGGCTACCGGAAGTGCGCTGCTCCCTCAGAAGGAAATCAACGATAGCTCCGGCATCGTCATCGTAGGCTTTCAGCGTCTTAGTCACCTTGTCCGCATTGCCTTTGTCTGCGCCGGCTTGGTCGTAGGGAAGCACGGTCCCCACAGGATTGAGCTCGTGAAAAATTTCGGGCACTGCGACTACATAACCGTTACCGGCAAGAAACGCGCCTAGTCGCTGGATGGGCCCGGTATGCTGAAAGATTTCCGAGAAGAACAGAATGCCGGGATACGGCCCGCCTTCTGCCGGCCGATACAGGTAGGTCCGCATCGGCCCGCTAGGGGTGGAAATATCGTGTACTTCTGAAACAATAATCATTTATCCGCCTCCTTGCGCGTCGGTTACTACAGGGCGATTCGTTCACACGGTGAAATCTTGGAGGTCAGTCTGACGCTCCACCAGCAAAATGTCTTTGCTTTTCTCGGCCACTGGCCGCGAGAAGTGTCCTCCACTTTTTCAGCGAAGGAACGCAGGAACACCCTGGGCCGTTCATGTAACATTAAACGGCACTCTCGTCCGAGCCGCAAGAATAAGCTCTACAGCACAGCAAACGACCTAACCCCGAGGCAGCCTTGGCTTTTCCGCGCGTGGTACCGTGCGGAAAAGTCCAAGCTGATCAGGGGTGTGTCGCTCTGCGGTGACGTGCGGAGTGTTCGAGGGAGGAGATGGCTAGGTTAATAGTTAGTTGTATGGTTGCGTCGCTAGTCGGGATGCTCAGCGGCTGCGAACGACCGGAGGCGACCTACGTCGTGCTGGAGGGCGAAGGCAGCCCCACCGCCCTGCACTACGAGGTTGAGCCGGAAGAACGGAAATACGAGAGGGTACACCACGAGCGTTACAAGAGCGAGCGAGCTAAATTAGAGCGACGAAACGACGACTATACGCGCCGCAGGAAACACTATTTCCCCCGGAAGTAGCCCCGGTTTCAACCTCCTAGAAGGTCCTTCCACGCTTCCGACCGTTTACTGTTTCTGCTAGACGGGATTGCTGCCCGCGCGGCTTGCATCGCTGTTCACGCGATGGAGTGAGGGGCGGGACCGGTCTTGAGATACCTTTAAAAAACAGCGGGGCCAGAGTTGGTTTGTTGTCAAACCCGCTCTGGCGCCCCACAGTTTTCGCTGTTCACGTGCTCGTTGCATGACATCATGCGCAAGCTCGTTCATCGTCGAGCTGTGGCTCGTCGACAGTCGTCTCTGGAACATGCCGTTTTGGAGGAGCGTGTCCCATACCGCCGCAGCGAGGGCAGTCTTCTTCTTCACCTACTCCGCGCGCGCCGCAGACGTTACACTGCCAAAGTAGTGCCATAGTAACCTCCGTTGTTCACGAATCGAAATCTCAAAAAGCCACTGAAGATCGCGGGTGGCTTACCAACGGGAAGAAAAACCTTTGAACTTGCCATCACGGCTAGTTCTTGCCGGGTCCGCCTCCTCGGAAAGCTGTCATTTCCGAAGAGGAGACTGAATAGGTCTACCGGTAAGAAAGTGAGTGAACAAAGAAGTGTCAGGATGCAACAAGCTATCTCCAGCACGCTGACAAATCGGGCCCGACCCGCAAAAGCACCCCGAGTCTCTGAACTCCGGAGTCTCTGAACCCCGGCGCCTCCGAAACCCGAGACGGACTTTTTGGAGCAGTCTGCTAGTCGGGGCGTGGGCCTGCATCCTGTTATGCCAGAGGTAAGCCATAACAAGCAAAGAGCTTAGCCGGAGGTCACTTTCAGCAAGCGACCATTGTAGTCAACTATGTAGAGTTCTCCGGCTTCGTCTTCACCGAAGGAGCTAATTGCAAATCCGCTGGAGAAAAGAAAATCGCGTTGCCACATACCGTTGCCCAACGGAGACAAAAGAAAGACCCGCTGGCTGCCGAAGTCTCCGAACAGGTACTTGCCGTATAAATCGCGAATCGAGGTGCCACGATACAGATATCCCCCGGTGATTGAAACGCCTTCACTGCGACCGTAGACAGCGATAGGAAGCGCTAGTCCGGAAGTGTCGCAGGTTTGCTCTGCCGGGTAGCAGTTCGTGCCTTCCATCGTGTTCCAGCCGTAGTTGGCACCGCGGGTGACGATGTCGACCTCTTCCAGGCTGCTCTGTCCGACGTCACCGAGAAACAGTCTGCCGTCAAGCCGATCGAAGGAGAACCGCCATGGATTGCGAAAACCATATGCCCAAATCTCCGGTTTGGCGCCCTCGACTGCAGTAAAGGGGTTGTCGTCCGGCACTTCGTAGGGGAGCGAGCCGTCGACGTCAATCCGTAGTAGTGCACCCAGAAGCGTCTGTAAATTCTGCCCGTGCCCCAAGGGATCGCCTCCCGAGCCTCCATCGCCCATCCCGATATAGAGCATGCCGTCCGGACCGAACTGCAGCTGCCCACCGTTATGATTACCGAATGGCTGCTCAACGCTCAGAATGACTCGTTCGCTTGCTGCGTCCACACTGTTGGCATTCGGTGCTGCCGCGGTGAATTCTGAGACCTGAGTAGTACCGCCGTCTCCCGTGTAATTGACGAACAGCCTGCCGTTGGTTGCGAACTGTGGATGAAAAGCGACGCTGAGCAAGCCGCGTTCGCCGCTGAAGACCACGCGGTCTGTAAGATTCAGGTATGGAGCGCTTTGGAGCGTGCCGTCCGGCTCGATCAGTCGGATTCTTCCGGGTTGTTCAACGACGAATAGTCGGCCGCTGTCATCCCCGGCATGGGTTACGTAGACGGGGGCCGACAATCCGGAGACAAACTCGGCCAGAGCGAGAGTCGGCATCGTCGGCGTCGGCGCCTGCGGGACCTGGTCCGGCGCGGGAACCGCGACTGCAGGGACGTTCATGATGTAGCCGATAGCACTTGTCGCCGATGGGAAGACCCGAAGCAGCTCCCCCACGAGCGCCACGTCATCGTCTTGAGCTACGCCCAGCGAAAGACCGATGACATCCTGTCCTGCCGCTTCATGAAATGGGACATCCAGAGCGGCACCTCGGGGCAGCGATCGAACCTGAGCGCTCAGCGCCGAGCCGACCTGGTTGAACTGCGTATACTCCACGTCGGTCGCCGCACCATCGACTGAAAACGACTTAGCCCAATTCGCGGCACCGAAGAAGGTATTCAGAAACAGCAAAGATGCTTCACCAGTTGCTGTCGCCGCAGCGAGATTCTGAGAAGCGTATGCCCAGTCTATTGCTGTCGACGTCGCCGAGCTCCGACCGTAGAACAGGCTCTGACTGATCAGCGCTTTGCCCGTGGTGTCGCCGGTGCAACGCACTCTTGCCGAGCCTATCGCACGTTCGCCAAGAACCGCGTTGACAAACAGATGCGTTTGCGTGTGCGGAGCGACGCGAACTGCCTCGGAAGACAGAAGGGTCCCGCTTTGGTCGTAAAACTCAACCGAGGTGTCGACGGAGGCTGCTCCAGGATTGGCAAGCTCGACCCAGTTGGTCGCCGGATCCATGGTGCTGAGCGGCAGCACACGATCGCGGCAGCTCGGCGGCTGAGCGAGCAGGGGGAAGGCAAAGTCGTAGACATCGTTGTCCTGCGCAGCGTAGCGCGTCAACAGTGCTCCGAAGGGCGCCGTACTTCCTTCAGGCTCAATCACATACAGACCGACCACCTGACCGTCAGGATGCCCAAGCGCGAAATCCTGCCGGGCTCCAGGGGCCAGATTCGTGACTGAGAAAGAGCGAGTTTCGTCAAGTGTCCCCTCCTGATTGAACACGGAGACTTGGGCACCGAACGGCTCTGTTCCTGGATTGAATACACTCAACCAATTGTAGACCGTTCGATCAGAGCCTGCAGGTGAATACGAATTGTAGAGGCCAACCTGGGTTCCTGTCGTCGGTGATTGTAACGGTAATGAATAAGCGTACTCGATGGTCGTGCCGGTCGCAGTCTGGCGGTAGAGCGCGGTATGGCAAACTACTTGCGCTCCTGAGCCGTTCGCTTCGCTGAGAATAAAGGTGCCGTAGGCATCGGTGAGAGGGAATTGATTCAGAATCAAATGCTCAGTTTCGAGCGGCTCCAAAGTAAATGAAATCGTGCCGATGCTGGTGCCGCCATTATCGCGGACCTCGAGTGAGAACGAGTGCGCTTCACGCGCAATGCTCGAGCATTCCACGACGTTCAACTGCCGCAGATAGCCGTTCCAGATGCCGGTGGCGGGGAGGTGCAAGACCTCCGCCGAGGTGACCATGGGAGTCAACACGAATGCGGTGCAGGCGAAGATGATACGGCAGAAATGCAAATAAGATGGCTGCATAAGAGATAAACCGGGCAGGTGGGGTGTGTTTGTCATGCAGTATAGCTCAGCATCGTAAGAAGAGGGAATGCGGCGCGGTTCAGCACTCCGGCTCCTCCACGGCTGTGGATGCCACGACAGTGCAAGCAGTGTACCAACCAAGATGATGCCTGATAGGCTCTGTGTACCCGCTTATCTTGGCCGTGAGCGTCTTTCGTTCTCCGAGTGACAAATATTGCTACTGCGCCCGTATCCCCTAAGCTGCTGAGTGCCTAAGATTTCTTTACTGATTCCGGGCTGAATGTGTGTGGGAATTCTGCAAACTCTTCCGGATAGAGGGCGGCGCGAACGAAGGCATACTGTGGCGAAACGCAGCTTTAAGGAGTGATGCCATGAAGCGAACGTCTGCGGCAGCACCGATTTGTGTCCGACGTGCAGCGGTAGCTGACTATGAAGCGATAGCCGACTTGACTATTACCGATTGGATGGAAGCTCTAACTTCCGGCATGTACCAGCATCGCTTGGAGGAGGTTCGT
>JAGRAW010000221.1 GCA_020434415.1 Bdellovibrionales bacterium | reverse complement strand
CACGCGGCCTCTTTTCAATGTTCGGTCAGTCCGCTGCTCGGCGGCAGCGGGGATCGTGTAGATTGCCCAGGGCCGGAATCGAACCAGCGACACGCGGATTTTCAGTCCGCTGCTCTACCGACTGAGCTACCTGGGCGAATTGAGGATGCCGGCCAGAAGCGCGGCGAAGACGAACTCATAGCACTCGCAGACGAATCGATCCAGGCAACTTCTCTAGAAGAATTTCTGCGTAAAACCCTGTGGTTGAGGGGAGTTGAGGAAAGTCAGATGCTCGTCGTTTTCTCCTGAGAAAATCAGGGCTTGCCGGGTTTTGCACAACTGCCTCGGTTTGGTAGGGTACACCTGCCTACCTTGCTTTTTGACAACCTATGCTGCGTACCGAGGAAGGATCTTAGGTTTTTCACTTCACTGGCCCCTTATGCGTTCTACGCGAAAGGAGGTAGTCATGGCCAGGATAACCGTCATCGATGACCAACGATCGAATCTGCTTACTATGCAGATGTGTCTGGAAGCAGCAGGACACCAGGTGCGTTGTTTTCAAACCTCACAAGCGTTTGTGGATGGGTTCGACCCCGAGGGGACCGACTTAGTGGTCTTCGACTTCAATCTTGATGATTGTACGGCATTCGAGCTCCTGGAAAGGACCTGGAAGCGGTACGCCGGACTGGCGATGCCCTGCGTTCTAATCTGGTCCGGCAATGGTGATTCGGTGAAGGATGCACTGGTAGGACAGACCAATGACGTGGTCGAAACTCCTCCGACGGATTTTGTAAGGCACACGGTGTGTCCCGAAGACGTTCTTACGAAGGGAGTATCGTTAGATGACATTTATGCCGCGATTGCACGTGCGTTGCAGCGAGGCCCGGCGACTGCGTGCTAGTGTGCACTCAATCGACCGGGGTGTTTCGTGCAGGGGAGGCAAGCGAAATTAGGTCAGCGTCTAACGACTGGTCAGTTCGGTTTTTTCCTCTGCGCGGCACCCCATTTGCCTGTACCGGCGAAAGTGTTCTTTGCCGGGCTTCGGCCTAGTGCGCTTCCTAGCGAGCTGTGCGATCGTATTTCTGTCAGGGGCAGCGCGGAAAAGCTAAAGGTGCTTTCTGGGCTGTTCCTCAAGTCGCGTCATCTACATCGCAGGTCGCCGGTGAAAATCCCATTCCGCATATCATCGATTCTTGTCGTGCTGCTTGCACTCGGTTGCTCGATCGTCGTGAAACACCGGCTCGACGAACAGTTTGGCGCAGCTTCGCCACGACCGCGTATTACGGAGGGGCCTCGGGAGCTCAGCTTTTATCAAGATGTGAAGCCCGTGCTCGATAATCGCTGCGTCGTTTGCCACGCCTGTTACGACTCTCCCTGCCAACTCAAACTGAGCTCGATCGAGGGAATTGATCGAGGGGCCAACAAACAGGATATCTATGACGGCACGCGCTTAGGCTCGATGGAGCCGACTCGGCTCTATGTAGATGCCCTCGATACTGCTGCCTGGCGTAAGAGGGACTTCTACCCGGTGCTAAACGAGCGAGCGCAAGAGCCGGAGGCGCACCGCGTGGGTAGTCTGCTCTCCCGGATGCTGGAGCTGAAGGCTCGGCATCCTCTTCCGGAGAGACGGCTTCTTGATCCGACGTTCGACCTCGCGCTGGACCGCAAGCAGCAATGCCCAACCATTGAAGAGTTCGACCAGTTTTCCAAGGATTTCCCGTTGTGGGGGATGCCCTATGCGTTACCCCAATTAAGCGAGGCGGAACAGCAAATATTGCTACGCTGGGTGGAGCAGGGTGCTACGGCAGAGCCGCTTCCTCCGCTGGGTGAGGCCCAGGAGCAGGCAGTGCACCGCTGGGAAGCATTTCTCAATCAGCCGTCACTGAAAGCGAAGCTGGTGAGCAGGTATTTGTACGAGCATTTGTTTTTGGGGCACCTCTACTTCGAGGGGCTCTCGGGCGGCGAATATTTTCGGCTTGTGCGATCAAAGACTCCTCCGGGAGAACTGATTGTGCCGGTCGCGACTCGTCGGCCGTTTGAAGACCCGGGCACTGACACTCTCTATTATCGTCTAGCTCGTGAGCACTCGACGATAACTGCAAAGACCCATCTCCCGTACGCGCTGAGCGAGGCGCGAATGAAGCGGTGGCAAGAGCTCTTCTTCGAGCCGACCTACGAAGTGAACAGCCTTCCGTCGTATGCGCTTTCGGAGGCGGCAAATCCGTTTCAGGCGTATCAAGCGATTCCGGTTCGGTCGCGGTATCGATTCCTGCTGGACGACGCGGCGTTTTTCATCGGAGGATTCATCAAAGGGCCGGTGTGTCGCGGACATACCGCGCTGAACGTGATCGAGGATCGGTTTTGGGTATTTTTTGCCAATCCTGAGAGCCCTGTCCTCGCCCGGATCGACGAGTATCTTTCGCAGCAATCAAAGAATCTCATTCTGCCTGCTGCCGAATCGAGCGATGAGCTGATGGTGACTACATGGCTTACCTACGCTCGGATGCAGCAGCGTCACCTGCAAGCCAAGACCGAGTACCTCGCGCCATATTTCAAGCAGCCGGAGGCGATAAACTTGGGATTGATTTGGGACGGTGATGGTAAAAATGCCGACGCCGCGCTGACCATCTTTCGTCACTACGATTCCGCGAGTGTGGTGAGGGGAATGGTTGGGGAACCGCCGAAGACGGCGTGGATTATCAGCTACACGCTTCTTGAGCGGATCCACTACCTGCTGGTAGCGGGGTTCGATGTCTATGGAACGATTGGTCACCAGTTCAATACCAGAGTCTACATGGACTTTCTCCGCATGGAAGGAGAGTTCAATTTTCTTTCCCTGCTTCCGGTGGAGGCGCGGGTGCGCGAACGTGATTACTGGTACCGTGATGCCGTCGACTCTGTGCGGAACTACATCACCTGGCCTCATGAGCAGCTTTCCTGCGCGATCGCGATTCCTTATACCACGGACGAACCGAAGCAGGAGCTATACGCATTTATCCGGGATCGACTGCATGCGGTACTGGATCACGGCATCGAGATCGGATCAGATTCGGTGGGGCAAGAACTGTCGGTGTTGACAAAGGTGCCGGGCGACGCCGCACGATTCATGCCGGAGCTTTCTTTTGTGCGCATCGGGGATGAAAGCTCGAAGGAACTTTTCAGCATTATGCGGGATACGGGCCTCAAGAACGTAGCCTCGATTTTTTTCGAAAAGTCCCGACGAGTCCCTCAGGAAGACCGACTGTCCGTAGCGAAGGGCGCGCTCGGGAGTTATCCCAACGCGTTTTTCAGCGTTCCGCGAGCCGAACTTGCTGCATTTCGCGATGCTGTGTCGACCCTCAGCAGCGCATCGGCATACGAAGCGTTGATGGACCGCTGGGGCGTGCGCCGGACTGACCCCGCGTTCTGGCAATTTGCCGACTGGCTGCATCAAGTACAACGAACAGCCCAGCCGCAAGAGCCGGGGCTGTTCGATTTCAACCGGCTGGAGAATCGCTGATCCTGCTCCGTCGCCGGAAGCGAACATCGTGCAGCAGCGTTTCGAGACGGGCTACTGACGCCATTCGTCAATCAGATTCGCTACCAGCCCCGTCCAGCCCGTTTGGTGCGAGGCTCCCAGACCTCGTCCGGTGTCTCCGTGGAAATATTCGTAGAAGAGTAGGTGGTCTCGCCAGTGCGGATCTTCTTGAAACAGCGGATTGTCACCGAAGACCGCTCGTCGCCCGTTTTCATCCCGACGGAAGATGCCAATCATGCGTTCGGCAAAGCCCTGAGCGATTGCTTCAAGGGAGACATCGTTTCCTTGCTGCACATCTGGGACGTGGAATTCGTCGCCGTAGGCTTTCTGCAGTTTACGCAGCGATTCAATCATCATGAATGACGTCGGGAACCAAATCGGGCCGCGCCAGTTAGAGTTTCCGCCTTTGATGCATTCTGTCGCTTCGGCCGGATCATAGCTCACGCGCTCGTGGCCGAAGTAATACGGGTTAGCCTCGTGACGTTTCGACATGCTGCGTAAGCCGTAGTCTGAGCGGAACTCCGTCGGGTCCCAAACGCAACTGAGTAGGCGACGAATCTGCTCGGGGCTCATAATTGCCAATACGTGCACTTTCTCCCCATCTCGCTCGACGGTGGTGACGCAGCGCTGCACGATGTCCTTGCGGTGGGTGAGAAACCACTCGAGGTTCTGGCGAAACTCGGTGAACGGTTCGATCCACTTCTCCTCGAGCCGCTCAATCGCGTACAGCGGAATGAGGCCGACCAGAGAACGAACTCGGAATTTCTCGTAGTGGCCGTCGGGGTAGCAAAGCGCGTCGTAGAAGAAGCCGTCGGTCTCACTCCAAAGCTCATAGCCACCGCCGCCCATCTTCTTCATTGCAGCGCCGATATAGACATAGTGCTGGAAGAATTTCGTCGCCAGGCTTTCATAGACGCGATTCTCCTTCGCAAGCTCGAGAGCGATTCGCATCAGGTTGAGACAGAACATACCCATCCACCCGGTGCCGTCCGACTGCTTGAGCTTTGCTCCGCCGGGGATCTCGTGACTTCGATCAAGCACCGTGATGTTGTCGAGCCCGAGAAAGCCGCCTTCGAAGACGTTGTTGTCGTCGCTATCGACTCGGTTGACCCACCAGGTGAAGTTCAGCATCAGTTTATGGAAGCAGCGCTCGAGGAAATCTCGATCGGCATGACCGAACCGGACTCGCTCCATGTTGTAGACTCGCCATACGGCCCACGCTTGCACCGGAGGATTCATGTCCGAGAACTCCCACTCGTATGCGGGGATCTGGCCGTTGGGATGTTGAAACTGCTCGAACATCAAGAGCCAGAGTTGCTCCTTGGCAAAATCCGGATCTACAAGCGCGAGCGCAACACAATGGAAGGCGAGATCCCAAGCGGCAAACCAAGGATACTCCCACTTATCCGGCATCGAGAGAATGCGCATCGAGCGGAGGTGACGCCAGTGCGTGTTTCGCAAACGGCGGCGTTCTTGCGGCGGCGGCATGCTCGGATCATCTCCGGCAAACCATCGCTCGACGTCGAAGTAAAACAGTTGCTTCGACCAGAGCATGCCGGCGAGAGCCTGGCGTTGAATCATGCGTTCGTCGTCAGAAGCTTTCGGCGGATGAACCGAAGCGTAGAATTCATCGGCTTCCTTCTTTCGGTTTTGTAGCTCCGACGGGAACGATTTGAAGGGTTCTTTGAGCGGTTTGTCGCTGAGGCGCAACTGAACGACGTACGGTTTGTCCGGAGCGACGAGCACCGGCCCAAAATGCAGACCTGCTTTGGTGCCTTCTTGCGCCGGGTTCACACACTGCTCTCGATTGATGATGTGCCGATGAAAGGCGTCTTTCACCCAACGGCTTCTGCTGAATTCGGCCGAGCCCCAGAAGCGTTCTCCGTTCGTTTCATTGTCGGTAAACAACGCGTCGGGGTCGCCCTCGATATAACACCATCGCTTTCCGAGCCGGTATTCGAAGGGCAGCATGGTGTGGGGTGTCACGTCCGAATCGTCGGCAAGCAAGGTGACGTAGCTGCTTGGCGAATCGACGCGCTGGATGACGGGACGGTCGGGGCCCGTGGCATCCCATGTGTCGGCGGCTCCCCAGGACCAGGTGTTACGGAACCACAGCTGGGGAATGACGTGAATTTCAGCGGCCTGGGGGCCGCGGTTGATGACCTCGATGCGCATCAGGATATCATCGGGTCCGGCCTTCGCGTATTCGACGAAGACATCGAAGTAACGATTCTCGGCGAATACTCCGGTATCAATCAGTTCGAACTCAGGCTCCAGCGGAGAGCGTCCACGGTTGTTCGCGACGAGCTCAGCATACGGAAATGCCCGTTGCGGATACTTGTAGAGAAACTTCATGTAGGAGTGCGTCGGAGTCGAGTCGAGGTAGTAGTAGTACTCCTTGACGTCTTCGCCGTGATTGGCTTCCGAAGGGACCAATCCAAAAAGACGCTCCTTGAGAATGGGATCTGCGCCGTTCCACAACGCGAGGCCCAGGACCATCGACTGGTAGCGGTCGCAAATCGCGGCGAGGCCGTCTTCGCCCCAACGATACGCTTTCGAACGTGCATGATCGTGAGGGAAGTAATCCCAAGCGGTGCCGCAGGGACTATAGTCTTCTCGCACTGTGCCCCAGGCGCGTTCGGAGACGTAGGGACCCCATTTGTACCAGCGAGGGACCGGTCCGGTTTCCATTCGATGTTCGGCCAAGCGCTGACGCTCGGCATTGGTAGAAGAGGCTGCGCTCATATAATCCCTACCTGCCTGATGAGGATGTTGTCCTACGGGAACTACCACAAGGGCGCTCTGGAAAAAACCGCGTAAAAAAGGGAGCTTCGATGCGGGGACTACTTGGGCATCACAGCCGGACGAAATCCGCGAGTCGAGCTACTGCTTGAGTTCCTGGTAGGCTTCTAAAGCTCGATCGCGAGCCTCCGAGTGATCGATGATCGGATGCGGATAGTGGGTGCCGAGAGTAATTCCCGCTGCGCCTAACACGTCGGCCGGGGCCTGCCACGGTTTATGGATCCAGCGGTTCGGCAGCTCTGCAAGCTCGGGCACCCAGCGACGAACGTAGTGCCCTTGAGGATCGAACTTCTCACCCTGGAGAATCGGATTGAAGATCCTGAAGTAGGGCGCTGCGTCTGCTCCGCATCCTGCCGTCCACTGCCAGCCTAGGGTGTTGTTGGCAAGATCTGCATCAACCAGCGTATCCCAAAACCATGCCGCGCCGTCCTGCCATGGTAACAGAAGATCCTTTACCAAAAATGATGCTGCGATTAGGCGTGCCCGATTGTGCATCGTTCCCGTTGCCCACAGTTCACGCATGCCGGCGTCCACTACCGGATATCCGGTCTTCCCTCGCTGCCAAAGTTCGAGAGCTTTCTCGTCATATGCCCAAGGGAACCGTTTGAATTCTTCCCGCAGCGGTTCTGAGGGCGTTCGCGGAAAGTGAAACAGCAAGTGATGACCGAATTCGCGCCACACGATCTGA
>JAGRAW010000220.1 GCA_020434415.1 Bdellovibrionales bacterium | reverse complement strand
ATGCGCCGCTGCTCGAGACCTCCACTGCTCGACTGAGCAGAGAAAGCCGCCAGGACCCTGGGAGAATCCCGCGAGGTGACCTCTTTTTCGAGCCGCCCGAGAGTGCTACGGTGACAGTTTGTTTTGCAGTAGTGTTCAGGACGTGAATCGGCCTTCCGCAAAGTTAAGAGGGACAAGACGGGTGTCTGTGGTTATCCTGTTCCGCAGGTTCGGCCGGCAGACGTGCGCCACGCCGGCAACCTCAAGATACTGGGGGAACGAAACACGCTTGGGGGGAACGGGAACGAGAGGCCATGCAGCAGTTCGTACATCTTCATCTTCATAGCCAGTATAGCGTGCTTGACGGCGCGATAAAGTTCAAGGAACTCGTCAAGCGTGCAAATGCGCTCGGTCAGGGCGCGGTGGCGATGACCGACCATGGCAACATGCACGGTGCCATCGAATTCTATGAAGTGGCGTCCGGAGCAGGCCTCAAACCAATCATCGGCTGCGAAGTCTATCTCACCGCCGGAAGTCGCTTCGACAAACGGCCGCTGTCGCAAGGGGGCGCTGCAACTCACCATCTTACACTGCTTGCGGAAAATTTCGAAGGCTACCGCAATCTGTGCCGACTCGTCACCGCGGCCTATATCGACGGCTTTTATTTCAAGCCGCGCATCGATCATGAGCTGCTCCAGCAATTGTCCGGAGGAATCGTTTGTTTGACCGGATGTCTATCGAGCGAGTTCGCCGAGTACGCAAAAAGGGGCGATCTAGAGGGCGGACGAGAGATACTGAAAAAATATCATACCGTTTTTGGAGACCGCCTGTACCTCGAGGTGCAGCCGCACGCCGTGCCGGAGCAGCAGCAGCTCAATCGCATGGCTCGTGAGCTGGGCACCGAGCTAGGTATTCCCTTAGTTGCCACGAACGACTGCCATTATCTTACCCCCGATGATCATTATGCACAGGAAGTGTTGATGTGTGTTTCGACGGGGAAGTTGATTACGGATGAGGATCGAATTCGGCACGAGCACGCTCGGCTACACTTCAAATCCGAAGAAGAGATGCTGCATGAACTTCCCGGTTTCGAGGATGCGGTTGCACGCACCATCGAAATTGCTGAGCGATGCAATGTATCCTTCGACTTCAATACCTATCACATGCCGAAGTTCGAGAGCGAAAGCGGTGGTAGTATTGAAGAGCAGTTTGCCGTCGAGGCGCGCAAAGGGCTGGAAAAGCGCATTGCGGAGTTCGAGCGAAGGGGCAATCCACCCACGGAAGAGCTTGCCCGCGCCTATCAGGAGCGGCTCGAGGAGGAAATAGAGCTTATCCTCAAGATGGGATTCGCCGGATATTTTCTAGTGGTGTCCGATTTTATCTTGTGGGCGAAAAATAACGACATTCCGGTCGGTCCCGGCCGAGGGAGCGCAGCCGGGTCACTTGTCGCCTACACGCTCTACATTACTGAAATTGATCCTATTCCCAACAAGCTTCTTTTTGAACGCTTCTTGAATCCGGAACGCGTGAGCCTGCCCGATATCGATGTCGATTTCTGCATTTATGGCCGCGATCGCGTCATTGAATACGTCTGCGAGCGCTACGGTCGTGACAAGGTCGCACAAATTGTCACGTTCGGAACGTTAAAGGCGAAGGCTGCAATCAAGGATGTCGGTCGCGCTCTTGGTCTTAGCTATGCAGAGACCGATCGCATCGCGAAACTGATTCCCGCACCACGACAAGGATTCGATTATCCGATTGCTGAAGCGCTCAAGATGGAAAAGCGTCTTCGCGAGTATGCGGAAGGAGAGGGACGGGAGCTTATCGAGCTGGCGCAGAAGCTCGAGGGCCTGTCACGCCACACTTCGACCCATGCTGCCGGGTTGGTTATTGCAAACCGTCCGGTGGTGGAGTTCATGCCGCTGATGGTCGACAAGGACAACCAAGTGGTCTCGCAGTTCTCGATGAACTACGTGGAAAAAATCGGCCTGGTAAAATTTGACTTCCTGGGTCTGAAGACGCTCTCCGTTCTGCACGAAGCTGTGCGCCTCACGAAGCTGACGACCGGGGTGAGCATTGATCTCAATGCGCTTCCGTTAGACGACGTTCGGACGTATCGCTTGATCTCGAAAGGTCGCACCACCGGGGTGTTCCAGTTGGAATCGAGCGGTATCACCGAAATGGTGAGCCGGATGAAGCCGAGTTGCTTCGAAGATCTTGTCGCTATTCTCGCCCTGTACCGTCCGGGACCGCTCGATGCGGGGATGGTGGATCACTATATCAATCGGAAGCACGGGCGAGAGCCGGTCAAGTATCTTCACCCGATTCTGGAATCTATCCTCAAGGATACCTACGGCATCATCCTGTATCAGGAACAGATCATGCAGATTGCTCGGGACATGGCAGGGTATTCGCTGGGTCAAGCGGATATGCTTCGCCGTGCGATGGGTAAGAAAAAGCCCGAGGAGATGGCGAAACAGCGAGAGATCTTCCTTGCAGGGTCGAAGCAGCGAGGCGTACCTGATGCGGTTGCGGTTGAGGTCTTCGATCAAATGGAAACATTCGCTCGCTACGGGTTCAACCGCAGCCATTCTGTCGCCTACGCGCTGATTTCGTTCCAGACGGCTTATTTGAAGGCCCATTATCCCCACCAGTTTCTCGCTGCCCTGATGAGCTTCGAAATGGGGGATACCGACAAGACGCTCAAGAACATCAGTGAGTGTCGTGAGATGGGTATCGAGATTCTGCCCCCGGACGTGAACAGCGGCAGTACCAACTTCTCCGTGCGCAACAAGAAGATCGTATTCGGGCTTGCCGCGATTAAAAATGTCGGTGAGAAGGCGGTCGACGCGATCACTCAGGAGCGCGAGGCGAACGGTCAGTACTCCAGCCTACTGGATTTTTGCCAGCGGTTGGACTCCTCCTTCACCAATCGCAGGACGGTCGAAAATTTTATCAAAGCCGGCGCTTTCGATTTTGTCGGACTGCCCCGGGCGGAGCTGATCGAACGCCTGGAAGAAGTCTTGAAGTATGCTCAGCGTCTCAAGGATCGGGCGAACTCGAATCAGATGGCACTGTTTGGTGGGGCGGAGGATGCCGCGTCTGACGTGTTCCAGCCAAATCGAGACCTCCTGCCGGAGTGGCCGATCAACATTCGGTTGGCTCATGAACGAGAGGCGCTCGGATTTTATCTCTCCGGACATCCGCTGGAGAAATTTCGCAGCGATCTGCGGCGCCTCGGGGCTTCGACGGTCGAGGACCTACGATCCGCCGCTGATGGCTCGCAGGTGACCGCCGCCGGCATCATCACCTTTCTAAAAGAAAAGAATACCAAAAAGGGCGATCGATATGCGACGTTCACCCTTGAAGACTTGCTGGGCACGATTGAGGTGATTGTCTGGCCCGATACCTACCTTGCCGTTCATGAGCTTTTGCAGAGCGAAGATCCCATTCTTCTCACCGGCCGTCTGGATGTATCCGATGAGCGTCGTAGTTTGATAGCGTCAAACGTGCAGTCCGTAATTCAACTCCGCGACAAAAGTGCGACTCAAGCGGTGATACACATCAGAGCAGGTGAGCACACAGCGGAGCAGTTGCAAGCGCTTCGCGAGCTGCTTACAGGCCACCAAGGGGAGTGTTCTGTCCGCCTCGTCGTTCGGAAACCCGCCCACAGCGAAACGTCTATCGCTCTTCCTGACTCGGTACGAATCGCACCCTCCGAGGCCCTCTGTAACAAGGTGGAAGCGCTGTTCGGGGAGCCTTTATTGACCTTCCGCTAGGTCACTTAGGGACAGGAACGGCATCGATGGGGACCGGCAGGAGCGTCGGACGAGGGTCGAATGGGTAAAGGAGCGAAGGCATGGGAGAGCTCGAAGAAACTGTAGCATATCTCAGAACTGCCGTTCAGACACATCGGAAGACTATCTTCTGGTCCGTGTGTGCGCTGTTGTTCTTCCTGTTAGTCGCTCAGGTCAAAGAAGTAGCATCGCTACTACTCGCTTCGTATGGTCTCGCCCTTTTACTCGATCCGGTGGTCACGCGATTCGAGGAGCGAGGAGTGTCACGCACGGTTGCCATTTTGGGCATCGGAGGGGTGCTGTTCGCGTTCGGACTCTTGCTGCTGGTCTTGCTCGTTCCTGCCGTCGTGGGGGAATACCAACAGTTGATCGTCAACTTGCCGGACTATGTGCGTTCTGCCGCCGAAAAGAGCAGCGTCTTCGCGGAGCGTTGGCTCGGCGTGGAGCCGCCCGAAAGTCTTGATCAGGTGGCAGATGAGGCGCGGCAATACGTTGCTGCCATCGGGGTCGAGCAGTTGAAGGCGGCCGGAGCCGCATTGGGGAAAACTGCGCTCCAGGGCTATTCGCTTGCACTGACGGTCTTTAACCTCTTGCTGCTACCTTTCTTCGTCTTCTATTTGACCCGAGATCTCCGTGCCTTTCACCGTACGCTGGGCAGTTTTCTCGATACCGAAACTCAGACTCGTATCAGCACCATCGGCAAAGAAATTCTGACTCACGTGTATGCGTTTTTCAAAGGACAACTGACTGTCAGTATCATTCTTGCTGTTCTCTATATCATTGGCTTCGCTCTTGCCGATCTGCCGTGGGCGTTCGCAGTCGGGACGCTTACGGGCCTACTGAATATCGTCCCTTATTTGGGTGTAGCGATTGGCTTCCTGTTGGCGACCCTGTTGACCTTGGTGAGCGAGCCGTCGCTCAGTCACTTCGCGTTCGTGTACGGTGTGTTTATTGCGGTGCAGATCGTGGAGGGGAATTTTCTGACACCGAAGATTGTAGGTGAAAGTGTCGGCATCCATCCCCTCGGAGTCATGGTGGCTTTGATTATCGGCGGGGATCTGTTCGGGTTGCTGGGGATGATTTTGGCCATCCCGGCGGCAGCTGCAATTCGCGTGCTCTTCAACCATTCGCTTGCCGCTGTGGAATCGAGCGACGAGGCGGACGAGCTTGTAGCTACGTCAGGTCTTTAAACTCGGAGTCGACACGCGCGACCACGACCAGCATGTCGTGTTCTTCCATAAGTCGGTCATGCGCAGGGTTAAGGTGTCGCTCGAACTTGCCGCTTTCCCCGAGCATATCGACGGCCAGGATGGTGGCATCAAACCTTCTCTTGAAGTAATCGAAGACCTCGATAAACGGCTGCTGAATGAACTCGGACGGCAGCGCAAAGCGACGCAAATAGGCGCCCTCGTGATGAGTGAGAATGTCGGAGATCACGGAGCTTATCCCGCGATTGACAACAGTGCTGGCAAATAGCCCCGCGGTGAGGCTGGTTCTGGAAATGATCTCTTCGACACCCGCGATCTTTAGATGAGTGGCGTTTACCTCATCCAAGAGCTCAGCGCAGGTAAAGATCTTGGGATTCAGCTTTTCGAGCGTCAATGCAGCCAGAACTGTTCGAGCATCACGATCCTGATCCCCGAGGTTCTTCCCTTTGTCCGCAAGGACGATTGCCGAGCGAGCCCGCTTGGCACCTACCCGCTCGAGCACGTCCATCTTGGTAAAATCCTCACGGATGTGAAACAGGCGTCGAGGGTTCTTTATCTTCCCTGCGATGATAATGTCCTCGTCTGTTTCTGCGACAACAACCACGCCGCGCATCCAAATATCCGGCAGGCTTTCAAGCTCACTCAAGATGAGACCGCCCATGCGGTCCCATCCACAGATAATGATGTGTTCGCGCAGGTCCTCGATAGCGAGATCTTTTATGTCCATTTTCGTTCGAAAGTAGGTGGTCATCCATGCAGAAACCGTCCCGACCAGTACTGCGAAGACGATGAGCCCCGAGATGCTGATCAGAACGGCGATAACTTTGCCTGACATCGTAAGCGGCAAATCCCCAATCACCTCACCGCTTACGAAAAGGAAGGTCGTTAGCCACACCTTCTCCAAGAATTGCTGTACGGCTTCCGGCCCCGTCGGTGCGTGCTCCTCGACGCTTACCATCGCCAAGGTGCCGCAGATGATTAGCATTACTGCGGTTAGAGCGAGAAACCCGAAGCTCCCGAAGGAACGTTCAAGACGAGCGGAAAGCCAGCCCGACTGACGGAGCAAGATCATCATTGCGCGGCCCAGGCGTAGGATGCGCAGCAAGCGCACCAGACGGAGCGTCCGAAAGACTCGCAACACCGGCAGTACGGCAATGATGTCGATCCAGTAGTTCTCGAAGTACACCCGTTTACTGGGCGCTACCAGATAGCGCAAGGAAAGCTCGACAATGAAGATCCACGTCAGGGTGTCATTGAGCGCAATGACTTGCTCGAGCTTGGCTCCTGGGGGCAAGAGAAACTCGATAAAGATGAGAACGACGCTGACGAGGATTAGTAGTGCGATGCAGAAGTTGAAACCGGAGCCATTGATGAATCGTTCCAGGTTTTGCTCGGCGCGATGGAGGACGTAGCGCCGCTTCGTCATGCCGAGACGAGCGGCCTTTCGTTCCACCGTCGCGAGACGATGACCTTCGGACGGGCCGGCGCCGCTTTCTCGTCCTGGCGGTGGAGCGGCTGGTGCTGGGGGCTTTTCCGTCGGCAACGTGTCCCTTCCTGGTAGAGTGGCAAGCGAGAGTGCTGCAGTTATGGCTGCTTCTCTCCGGTTATAGCAATCGGACGACGGAAGTCGAAGAGGGAATACAACTCCACGCGATGAAAGTCCGGCGTTGCTGCGGGATCGGTTCCGGTGGAAAAATAGCGCCGGGGCGAACCAAGAATAGCCGAGACCGCGACGCGAGCATTTCGTTCGGTCGGATCAAGGCCGAGCAGACTTCGCGGAATTCGAAACGAGTAACCCCAATGGCCAAGCTTGACGGAGGAGGACAGTAGCGGAGTGGCTGTGAATTCGGCTGATTCCCGTTCACGGTAGGCAGCAAATGCTGCCGCCCACCATGCGCCGGTGGGCGATAGGTTGAATTCTCTGTAGCGGCCGGTTTCGGCATCGCCGAGAAACAGCTCCACGACATCGCCGTGCCATAGTCCTTCGACAAAGCTACCGGCGCTACAGTCGGCGTCGAAATGC
>JAGRAW010000021.1 GCA_020434415.1 Bdellovibrionales bacterium | reverse complement strand
AGTGCTTGTGATCCCAGCAGCCCCCGAACCTCACGAGCGGCGGGTGACGCGCTGGTAAGGTGCACGCCCGCGGCACCGACTGTGGTTACAAGATCCGCTCGCCGATGAAGGAGCAATTTCGCTCCTAGCGCCCGACACCGCGGAACCAATGCACGGGCTACCGAAACTAGGTGTCGATCGTCGGCGAAGGTTTCACGGAGAATCACAGCCTCCACTTGTCCTCCCCCACCATCGAGCGCGGCGCTCACCTTGACCAGAAAGGCATCGAGTTGCCTAAGGTCCGGAGAGAGAGAACCGTCGGTTGGAAGGAGAAAAGGACGCAGTGGTGTCAGGCAAATGACGCCTCCCTACGTCGTCCCACCGACAGGCCGCAGCAGACCCGTCTCCGGACTGGAAGCGCTCGCATACCGGCGCATCGGCATACGGCCGGCAAGATAAGCCAATCGCCCCGCCCTCACGGCGAGCTTCATTGCTTTCGCCATCGCTACCGGATCCTGGGCCAACGCGATGGCGGAATTCGTCAGGACCGCAGCAGCGCCGAGCTCCAAGCAACGAGCGGCATCGGAAGCGGTTCCCACACCGGCATCGACGACGACCGGCACAGTGGACTGTTCGATAATGAAACTGAGGCTATACTCGTTCTGAATTCCCAAGCCGCTCCCGATCGGAGAGGCCAGCGGCATCACCGCCTGCGCACCTGCATCTTCACACTTGCGAGCCGTAATCGGATCATCCGTGATATACGGCATGCAGATGAAGCCCTCGTTCGAGAGAATGCGGCACGCTTCTACCGTTTTTTCGTTATCCGGATAGAGCGTCTTCTCATCTCCGATCACTTCAACTTTGATGAAATTTCCGACTCCTGCCTCGCGAGCAAGCCGAGCTGTCCGGAGACAATCTTCAACGGTATAGCAGCCGGCGGTATTCGGTAGAATCGTAAGATGCTGGAGATCTCCGAGATACTCCAAGAGCGACTCTTTTGCCGGATCCGTGATATTCACCCGGCGCACCGCAACGGTAATCATCTCTGCCTCAGCAGCAACCGTCGCAGCGCGGGTCTCCGCAAAGCTCTTGTACTTACCCGAACCGACGATCAAACGAGAGTGGAAGCGCTTGCCGCCGATAGAAAAGCCGTCGTCTTCGCGCTCCGCGGCGGCGTCGTTCGAGGTCTCTCCGATATTCACTACAAACTTTCCCCAATAAGAAAGGAAACCACTCCGACAACTCTATCACATTGCTGAAAAACTCCTTCCAGCAATCTGGAGTGCGCAAAAAAGAGTTTTTGCATGCACGACCTGAAAAAGCCCCGCCGTCTCTGAGGTAACTGCCGTCTCTGAGAACCAGACGTCTCAAGGAACGAGGAGGGACTTTTTCAGCAATCTCTCAGGAGCGCGCTCGGCACAGTCAACTGCATTGACTGAATCGAAGCTTCTTACCCGCCGCCCACAAATTGCACTATCTCGATAGCGTCCCCGTCTTTAAGGACGGTCTCTTGATATGCCGCACGAGGCACGATTGCTCGATTGAGCTCGACTGCGATCGGACGGCCTTCGAGCTGTAACTCCCGAAGGAATTCCTGGACGCTGCTCGATACCGTCTCTCGCGGCTCACCGTTGAAGCGAATCCCAATCCGGCTCATCGCTTCGCTACCTCCATATCTTCAGGCGATCGCACCACTCTGCCACCACCGTCCATCATCGCGCGATCAGACCACCTTATCGATTGCCGATACAAGTTCCTGTTTAGCGACGGCGCCCACTATCTGCTCGACCGGCTCTCCGTTCTTGAACAGAATGAGATTAGGGATCCCACGCACGTTGTAACGCATCGCTGCCTCCTTGTTCTCATCGACGTTGACCTTCACGACCTTCAATCGTTCAGAATAGTCCTTAGCCAGCTCTTCCACGACCGGTGCAATAGTCTTACATGGCCCGCACCACGGTGCCCAAAAATCCACCAGCACAGGCGTACTTGACTTGAGCACTTCCTCTTCGAATGAACCGTCACTCACCTCGACTACTTTCGCCATTGCTTCTCCTCACTTGTAAGACGGATTTGTATAGTTTCTTACGCGATCCGACCGGCATCGTCGGCACCGTATCGAATGATCCTCACGCTGCCTTCGCCGCTCACGAGCAGACTCTCAGGATATTTTAGTGCTCTCGTGCCGAAAAGCAAACTCTCGAGCACACTCTTCCCGATCCTTTCGCTTAAGCTCTCTGCAGTAAACCATAAAAAAACCGCACGGCGCACGAAGCTTTGTCGCTTTCGGGGCCCGAAGATTACAGCGCTGCTCAGAATGCCGCTCCAACCCCGACATTCAAACGCCCCCAGCGTTCGCCAAATTCACGGTCTGTGGCAAACCCTAGTTCGACGCTGATCGGGCCAATCGGGGTTTTGTAGTGCACACCAACCCCTGGCGAGAGACGCAAATCGCCTAGATCCGTGTCGATACCCTCGAAGCTGCCTTCGTTCGCAAGAAACGCTTGGCCCACATCAAGAAACGCAAGTCCGACGACGCTTTCCGTAAAATCATAGCGCAGCTCGGACTGCAAATTCAGACTACGGTCGCCGCCCGCGATAGTACCCTGAGTTCCCCGCGGCCCTATCGCATTTTTGGAAAAGCCCCGGAGCGATTGTCGTCCGCCGAGAAATACTCGCTGTCCCAGCGGAACAACGGAAGTCTCCCCAAAAGGCTCCAGCAGTACCGCACGGAGATGGTTCGCCCACACCCAACGGCGGCCCAGCGGCAGGAAAAGAGACTCTGCCGCATCCAATGCGAGCAGGTTGACCTCCGATGCAAGCGCGGTCGTCGCCAGCCGTACGTCAAGCGCCGTTCTTGTTCCACTCCGAGGATTGTATGGATTATCGCGCGCGTCATATTCGATAGCCCCCTCGAGAAACGAGAAAAAGGTGCTGCCGTTATCGTCAGGACCGATGATGATGTCATCTTCGATATCGAAGAGTCGTTCATGAAAGGCGGTAAAGCCTCCGCTCGCTTTCGTATTTTCCAGTAGGGTATAGCGAAGGAGTGCCGAGCTACCGAGGCGATCGTAGCTAAATTGTTCGACAAGATTCACGTTCGAATGGAGAAATCCCTCCAGTGACAGATCCGTCGCCGAATCGAAGATATGAGGTCGCGCGTACGCAATTCGCGCACGACCGGCATCGAACAGACGGCTCCCACTCTTGAAGAAACCGTCGACGCCTAAAATAACAGCACTGCCGTAGCCGAAGAGGTTCCGTTGAGCCAACTGTGATGTGACGAACAATCCGTCTTCAGTTGTAAAGCTGGTGCCGAGCTCGACACTTCCCGTATCCCGCTCGATAACCCGGACGCGAACGTCTTCTACCGGACCATCCAATGTTCCGTCCAAAGGACCGACTTCAACACGTCGAAAAAAACCCAGCCCATAGAGCGCCCGCTGAGACTGTTCCACCGCCTGTTGGTTCCAAGGCTCGCCTTCAGCGAACCGTAAGTCCTTCTTGATTACCTCGTCATGGGTGTAGGTGTTGCCCTGAATCCAGATCCGTCCCACCCGAATCGGCGGGCCCGGCGTCACGATGAATCGTACTGCGCCTACCGCTTGAGTCACCTCGACTCCAATCTGCACATTGGGGAACCCCTGCTCTCCGATTACATCCATCAGGCGACGCCGTTCTTGCTCCACTGCGGCCTCAGCAAGAGGCGCTCCCACCTCGAGCGTCGACTGTAGCGAGAGAAGCTCTGCTTCACTTGCCTCGATCCCTTCGGCGGTCGGCGCAGCATCTAGAATACCACGCCAGACAATCGCCACGTCGCGAATTACGCTCGGCAATTGCTCCTTGATCCGAAACACGACGGAGAGGGTGTGCGCAGACTCTCCCTGCTGAACTTCCGTCTCGACGGCAACGTCTCGTATTCCTCTCGCTTGGTAGCTGTCACGAATAGCCTCGACGTCTCCGGCGAGCTGCTCGTCCACAAGATATCCCGGCCACCAGCGACTAAGTAGAAACCAGCCGCGCTCCTGAATCCCCAGCAGTGCGCGCAGTTCCGCCGTCGGAATCAGCTCGTTTCCATGAAACACGATGTCATCTATATGCCAGCGCTCCCCTTCGTGGATGGTGACGGCATAGCGGCGACGCGTCGTGTCGCTCGGAACTTGAGCGGCCTCCACGGTCGCAAAATAAAAGCCGTGGCGCTGATAAAGCTCGCGAAGTGCTTCGGTCAGTCGAAAGATTGCGTTGGGACTGAATGGCACCTCGCGAGTGTCGAGTTTCAGCGGCTGCAGTAGCTCTTCATTGGAGAACGTCTGATTACCCTTGAATTCGATAGAAATAGGATCGCGCGTTGCGACGTGGAGCGTTACCGTCACGTCACCGCTCAGCGGCTCATACACGATCTCTCCTTTTTCCACCGATGCCTGCAGGTACCCCTCACGACGTAGGGCCAATCGAAAGTCGCGGCGCAGCGATTCCACGGTATCGCGAGCACCCGGGAGTCCAACTGCATATTCGTCGAGTCGATCCCGAAGGTATTGCACATCCTCGGGGATTGGTCCTTCGAGCACCAACCGTGCGATTCTCGATCGATATCCTTCGTCGACCTCCACCCGCGCAGTCACCAAGGGTGCCAGGACTTGTTCTTCGAGCGTGAAGGTAACCTGGGCGTGATAAAATCCCTCCGAACGATACTCGCTCAAGATACGTTCCTTCGCTCGCTTCAGCAGCTCCATATCGAGCAGCATGCCGGGCCGGAGTCCGATTCGACGTTCCAGACGCTCGACCGGAAACGCGGCAACGCCTTCTATAACCACCTCGTCGATACGCAGCGCGGGGGTCAACACGAACTGCAGGGCGACGCCCCCCTCGACTGGGCGCACTCGAGGCTCCACATGCTCGAACATGTCTCGCAGATAGAGCGATTCTATCGATTCACGCAATGCCGGGAGCGTCAGGCGGCTGCCCTGCCGAAGGGGGACTGTGGCACTAAGATCCTCGTGCGAAAGATTGATCCAGGTAAGAAAACTGATCTCGCGAATTTCCTTGCCGCTAAAGCGCTCCAAACCGGAGCTTATCCATGCAGCTTGCTCCGCCTGCGCGATGGGGACAAACACAAGGAGCCAAAGCGATACGAGGACGCGGCGCATCAGTCGCTCCTCTTTTCAGGATTTGGTGCCCAGAAAACGAAGCCTGAGAAGCTTTTCCGATACCGTACGCCCACTTCATACGAACCGGAACTGTCGTTCACACTAGTGGTTACGGGACGACTCTTCCAGGCGCTCACCAGGTCGAGGTACGGCGTCAGCGGATACTTTGCGCCCAGCTCACTGACCTGCTCACCGGCCAGTTCGTATTTCACGTTCAAGTCGACATCCTGCACAAGCGGACGGCTAGCAACCAGCGCGGGTACAAACTCACCGGTAGAACGCGACAAGTCCGTCTGCACCTGCACTTCGGAAAAGCCCGTAAGCCCGGCAAGCCGATCGCGAATACCGAGCTCCGAGTTTGGGCTGATCAACTCACGGAAAGAATAATCTCGCTCCTTCTGCTCGATAATGCTCAAGCCGCCGACAGTATTGCCGCCTGTCAGGAGCGCTATAATCTCCTGCTCCGCCAGACCCCCGTCGGAGGAGAAGCTTACCTTCGGATCCGAAAGCCTTCCGGTAACCAGAATTCGCACTAGCTGCTCGTCACCGGCAATCGTCCGCACCGTGGATTCGCCAATAAGATCGATCTTCGGGTCAAGACGCGTCTCGCGTTCAGCGAAGTTCAGTGTGCCGCTCACGATATCGAACCGGCTCGACTGTAATCCGAAACTTCCGCTGATCACTTCAACGGCACCTCCGACACGAATATCGGACGCGCTACCGACGACGTGGAGCTCGGCCTGAAGCTCTGCTTGAGCGAAATCAGTATCGATTAACAAACCGTTGTCACCAATGACGCGCACGTCCAGCTCAATCGGAGAGTGCTCTACGCTTTTATTGCTTGTGCGAGTCGTACTGTCGACTGCTGCAGTGCCGCGAAGCAACCTGGCGGTTAGCGATGCGACTATTTCTGCAAGATTGATGCTCTGCTCATAGAGCGCATTGTCGATACTTATTTCGCCCTGCACCGATAGGGGCTGCCCGACGTCCTGCTTAGCTCGAAGCGTTCCATCCAACTGCACTACCGAGTTTGCCGTCGGCTCGAGGAGCACATTTTGGAAAGCAAGTGTTGCATCAATCTGACGCTTGCTTGCGGAAACAGCGTGTAGAACAGAAGCGCGTGCTTCAACAGGCCCTCCCCCCATCCGGGCCGTGGCCTTGTCCAGCAGGAGGTCGCCATCGACAAATCGGGCGACCGCATCAATCTGCTCTACCCCGACTACGGTATCCCCGAGCGGCAGGGTCAGCGACCCGCGCACGAGCGTGAGCGTGCCGTCGAGGGCTGGCTCATTCCACCGGCCTTTTACGGCCAACTGCACGTTCACTGCTCCGGTCATCTGCTCGATATTCGGTAGACGTGAAAGATACGGCCCCAACAATACCGTCCCATGAAATCCTGCATGCCACCCTGTCTGCCGATCGACATATCCCTGCAACTCGACCGGCTGCCCTTGAAGCTCGAATTTTACGTTCTCGAATCGCAGCCTTCCTTGGTGCACCGTCGCGACGAGTGGTGCGTCGTGCGTGAAACTCAGTCCCGGTGCACTCAGCGACAGCCTCTCCACCCGGAGCGAGCCTTCGCCGAGTAGCGGTTCGGTCCGCTTTCCTCGATACGACAAACGGGCCGTTATATCGGCGGCCTGCTCTACACCGGACGTCGCGGTGCGCTCGATAGCCGTCTCGTCGGAAGCATCCTGAAGTAGCCATCCGATCGGCAAGCGCTCGGTCGATGCCTCGACCGCGAGCGGCACATCGTCAGTGAACGGATAGGTAGCTTGGAGGTGTGCCTGCCCGCCCAGCAACGATGCCGTTACCTCGACCCGTTCGGAAGTTCCGGAGAAATTTGCAGTGGAGCTCGGCTCTCCAGAGAGTAACTCAGGCGTCGTCAGTTCCAGCGTTCCGGAGTAGCGTGGCTCACGAACAGTACCGTCAATACCTGCCGTGGCAGTCAACAGTGCTCCGGCAGCAGCGGGATTCGGTCGCAGAGTCGGCAAGGCATCCAAGGCAAACCGGTCGAGCGTCGCTGTCCCTTGTACTGAGCCGTCCGGCGCGATTCGCGCGGACGCGGCAAGCGTACCCGCAGAAGACTCGAGCGAGGCGCCGACTAGGTTCACTGCTCCCGCCTTTGCTTCCACGGGTATCGTGAGGGTCGATTCTCCGATTAGATCCGGTCGGATTCCGGTTACCTGCAATCTCGCTCGCCCCTCGAGCTCGGTGACCCTACGGGCGGTCGGCACGCTGGCTGACAGTGAGGTCAAACTACCGGCAGCGAAGGTCTCGAGCAGGATCGGATAGATCGCCTCAGGAAGCAGGGGAACGAGGCGCGCGAGCAAGCGACGCGTCGGATACCGAACGACCTCCAGTTTCGGAACCCGAAGCCGCGCTTCTGCCACAGAATACTCGAGACTCGCTTCGATAATCGAATTGACTGCGGTCGAAAAGCTTGTCTGCGCCGAAGCGGACGTTGTAGTGGCAGGGGCCAGCTCTTGAATCTGCGGATGAACACCTCGCTCCTTCAGGCGAACGTTCAGCAGGTCGTCGGCATAGTTCGCATCAAGTTCGAGCACGGAACGCGAAGACGGATCCTCGAGAAAAAATTCGGAGCTCGCTCGCAGCTCTCCCCGCACCGGCTCCGAAAGCCCGGAGAACTCCACCGTGGTTCGCGAATCGGCAACTGCATCGCGCAATGCCACAGCCCATGCATCCTGAGCACCCTCCGAGCCCTTCAACAGACATCGCTCCACGAAATTCTTTTCGGGGCTCATATCGAGCTCAAACGCTCCGCCTATCGCCTTCGTTGCAAGGTCATACCGAACTCGGCCATCGGTGAGGATATCGTCAACGACAATCGTACCTAGCGCTAGGTGATCCGGTTCGGCATGTAATCGACCCTCAAAGCGGCGCGGGAGACACTCGGAACGAAGCGGCGCGAAGGGGATCCGCTCCAAATCGAGCGATACGTGGGCATCCGCAACGGGTGCGTGCAGCGTTCCCTCGAGCGTACCGTTGATGTGCGCTGCTCCAGAAATGGTATCGGCACCATCTGCCTGTCCAAACACGAGCGCATGAAGGGCCTCGTCGAAAAGCGACGCTTGATACCGTATGTCGTAAATGCCCTCGCCTCGCACCCGCATCATTCCTTCAGCCCGGATACTGTTGTTCGAGCCCTCCCTGGAGTGAGGCGTTACCTGAATATCCTCCAGCCCAATTTTTCCGCTGACAAATAACGCTCGTCCGGAAGCTGCTCCGAACTCCCGTGCGTGCCATGCTCCTTCCTGCTTCCACACTAACGAGACGCCCTCAGCGACGACTGTCATCTCGAAGGGATCTTGCGGTAATCCTGTCGGATCAGTGCCCGTCACGGTGACTACTTCGGCGGTCGCCTGCAGATCCTGCGAGCCCACTCGAAGCGGCACCTGTGCTCCGGGCGGAGTGACAATGCGGAGCGTCGGCATCCAGACCCTCCAATCTCGGGTCAAAAAATCATGCCACGCGGGGGGCCGAGGAACCTCGTGCTCCGGCTTCTCGGGAAAGAGAAACTGAATTGTTCTCAAAAATCCCGTAGGCTCGCCCAAACTGTGAAGGCGTGTCCCCTCGAGCGTCAGGTGTAGAATGACTTGCTTGCTCAGGAGCGGCAGCAGCTCTAGCTGAATGGCGATGCGTTCCGCGGTAAACCCACCGTCCACATCTTCCGACGGATGCTTCACAGAAACGCCCCGTCCGGTTGCACCGAACGGGAAGAAGGTGACTCGGGTATCGCTAAGCTCGACCTCCGAGCCCGTTCCTGCAGTAAAAACCCGTCGTACGATTTCACCCACCGCAAAATCGGCAGCAAAACGAGTTGCCACCACGCCGACGAGCACGACGCACGCTAAAATTACCGTTGTTCTACGCACACACCTCAGGGTCGCGACCGGGCAGGGACTGCGCCTGCCAACCTCTCAAAATCTCACAGGAATACCTGGTTTACGGAAAAGACTTTGGAACTACCACCACTTAAACCCGATCCGCGGTTTAGTTTCTCCGGGCATCAGACGATACCATGAGCAGGTGCGGCGCCGGGAGGGGCAACTCTCCGACGCTGCTGGGTTTCTTACCAAGTGCGCTATCCATATGTCAGCAGTGAACTCCTTCGGTCCTAGTGCCGTCCACACCCTACTTCAAATTTTTCTCGACGCGCAGAAGCGTGGCGCCACCAGTATCTCTGTGTCACAGGTAGAAGGCGACAACAGCCGTCTCTCCGTGACCTACTTCAGCTCACCAGACGAGAGCACCCCTCTCGGCAGCGTAGAAATCGATTCGACCGGTGATCTGGTGCTTACGGTGCAGCAACGACTTCGATATTGGCCGGAGATTTCCGATGCCCTATTTCAAACCAACGAACGACGCAATCGTAGGTTGCTGTTCGCCCCCCTCTCGAAGTTTCGCATCCTAGCCGACTGCACCCTCCCCGTGAAAGGACGCAGTGACCTACTTCTTCGTTTTGACGCGATCGAGCGCGATCACATTCTGCCGCTGACCGAGACGCTCACGCTGGCTCCGGAAAATCGTGAGCTGCTGTTGGGAGCGATTCGACACCGTAGCGGATTGCTCGTCGCAGACCGCGCAGAAGAGCTTGGGGATATCGATGCTGTAGGAAACCTACTAGCCCTTAGACCTGATGCAGTCTACCTCGATCCTGCCGAGCAGAACCAAGAGTCGCTTGCAGAGGCTGTGCGGCTATCCACACAATCACTGGTCCTGATTGGTCATCGAAGTCTTGACCCTATCGAGCAGCTCTTCTGGTTACTTGGTGCACTATCGTCGAAACCTGAGCTGGCCGACCTGGCCACACGCACGTTACGCCTTGCCTACGTGCATAGACGCACGAAGCGAACCTGCGGCAATTGTGCCCGCTCGACGGCAATTCCGCCGACCACGTTCGAGAATATTCCCGGCGTGCTACGGTCGGACGCGGACAACAGCTATCCATTCGGTCGCGGCTGCGAAGCTTGTGGCAACTCCGCCTATCGCGGCACGGTGGGATTGGACAGCATCGTGGGTGTCGATGACTCGCTGCAGGAAGCGCTACGACAGCGCCTGCCGCTTGAAGCGATCACCAAAAGAGCCTATCGAGTCGGCACACGTTCACTGCTGGAAGATGGCCTCCGAAAGATCTACGCCGGTCACTGTAGCTTTGAAGGCGTCTTTAGCATTACCAAACAGGTGCCCGCGGCATACGTCGCGGCAGCAGAAGAGCTCCATCAAGAAAAACAGAGCCGACAGAAGGTAGAGCCGTCGAATCCATCATCAGCGAGCAAACGCAAAATGCTGATCGTGGAGGATGACAACGATCAGCGGCAGGTCTTGGAACTCGTGTTTCAAAGCGAAGGATTCGAGGTCACCAGCGCTGAGCACGGCAAAGCGGCTCTCGAGAAACTGGGAGCCCACAGCGTCGACGTAGTCGTCTGCGATGTCATGATGCCGGTGATGGGTGGTATCGAGTTCGTGAAAGAGCTTCGGAAGCAATCTGCCTTCCAAGAGCTTCCCGTGTTGATGCTTACCGCGGTCTCGGATCCGGACGACGAGTTCACCCTCTTGTCCCAGGGTGCGGACGACTACTGCGACAAGAACGTGAAACGCAAAATCTTACTCAAACGAGTCGAACGCTTACTTGAGCGACGCAAGACCGACAATCCTGTCGGGCATCTCCTTGCAGACTAGCGCTCGTTTACCCGGAGTCTAACTGGAATTTTGCTGCCATTGCGTGACGCTCGCTGGGGCAGCTGCAGGCCGCTAACGCGCGAGAACAGCGCCTTTTCGAGGCCTCCCGTTGCTCGCGTCATCCGGCTAACGCCCGGGGCGTCACCTGACGATATCCTAACGAACCCTGGACGGAGCTTATCATGACCATTCGCCGCCACCTAGTATCCTTCCTTGTCGCTCTTGCTGCAGCTTGGTGCGTTAGCGGATGCAACGCCGCACCGGAAGCGAAAGCCAAGGTGGAACCGACGTCGTTCAAAGTTGGCGAAGCGTATCCGGAACTGTTCCTCGTCGATGTGCACGGCAGGCCGATCGATCTCAAGGCAGAGAAGGGCAAAGTTACGATAATCGAATTCGCGGCGGTTGCCTGCCCTGCCTCACAGGCCTTCTCCGGTGCACATCAGTTCGGCGTCTTTCGCAATCAGAGTGTCCAACCCGGCTTACCGGCATTCAGCGAAATATTCGAACGGTACTCCGGCGGCTTCTCGCTCGACACGGATGGCGACCTGTTCAACTACGTTCTTGTGTTGGCACTGAACGAGCATAACACTCCTGCCAATGGCGACGATCTCAGGGCATGGGGCGAACATTTCCATATCGATGATCTTCCGCATGTACGGCTCGCACGCCTTAGCGAGCAAGCGACCCAGGAAATCACTGCGCGGGCCATTCCAGGCTTTCAGATTCTCGATGGTGAGGGAATCCTCCGTCACAGCCTCCTCGACCCGGCTCACCAGGCGCGACTGTATAGCGACGTACTGCCTTCTCTCGCTCAACTAATCGCCCATGATTCGGCTGCCTCGACGCCAAGCGACCGGGGTTATGTCTTACGAAGCGAACTGCATGCCCGCCTTGAGAGCCTGGTGGCTTCCGCAATGGCATCGTCGTCATTCGGAGTGCTCGAGGACGAGTTTCAGGAACTTGCGGATAGCACGCCCACGCCGACCGGAGCCCTGCCGGTACTGAAGCTTTACGATGCAATTCTTAACAATTCCAAGATTCCGACCAGCCGTCGGGCGGAATTCGCCAACTTTCTCGACAAATGGAGCGCCGCGTACCCGCAGTCGCCTCATCCGCGTTTACTCGCAGCAGGCGCGGAACTCGAATATGCGTGGGATGCCCGTGGCTCGAGCTATTCGAAGGGCGTTTCTGCAGAGGCCTACCGGGTCTTTGACGCCCACGTACAGGCAATGAAAGCCCGAATAGACGAAGCTGCAAAATTAGATGCACGGAACCCGTATCTCCACACCTTACAGGCAATCGCCCTACGTTTCGACAGCTCCAGAACTCCAACAGAGGTGGTAGCGCACTTCCGCAAAAGCGACTCTCTACACCCAGCCAACTTCGATCTCGCAGATGCAACCGTGATGACCCTTCTGCCGCGCTGGGGAGGAACAGACGAAGCAGTGAAGGAGTTCCTGATTGAAGTGGATCGCAGAACACCAAAGGAATTCCGTCACGCTTACTACGCCAAGCTGGCCTACGTCCTGGCCTCGATGGCGAATCATCCCAAAGAGCTGCTGGAAGAGAACTACGGAATGCGCTGGGAGTTGATTGACGAAGGCTTTTCGCTGCTCGAGCGTACGTGGCCGGAAGAAGAGTTCAACTTTCAGCAACACATCAAGGTAGCGCTGCACTTCAAGCAACGCGATCGCGCTGCGGAACTACTTCGCACAGTACCGGAACGCTGGAATAGTGCGAAGGAGGCCGTGTGGAACACGCGGGACTATTTCAAGCGAATTCGAACGGAACTTCTATCCGGCGTGGACCAACACCCGCTTCTCGCTGCTGCGCGGAGCGGCGCAGTGGAGGTAATCGGCAAGTACTCCGACAAAAAGAGCCTTAACGTGCAGAACAGCTCGGGCCGAACTGCCCTCCATCTAGCCGTCACTGACGGGCATGATGATTTCGTAATTTCCTTACTGCAGGCAGGAGCATCACCCGACATTGAGGATCAATACGGCAACACACCACTGCTCCTTGCTGCGAGAGACGGGAATGTACCGCTCATACAAGCGTTGATTACAGCAGGTGCGGACCCTCGAATCACCAATGCGAGCGGTGAAACATTACTCCATGCCGCAGCGCGCGGTAAGCACGACCTTACCGTGGCGCTTTTCAGTGCCGCCTTGAAAGAGTTACTGGAAGTGAAGAATAGAAACGGTCGGACCGCGCTAATGTTGGCGGCGGACAGAGGCAACCGAGAGATTGCAAAAACACTGCTAACCGTCGGCAGCAATCCGAACCGTGTGGATGCCTATGGATGGAACGCGCTTCACTTTGCTGCAGCAAGCGGCCATGTGGAAATGGTCCGTCTGCTGTTGGAGCAAGGCGCCGACAAAGACGCGGTAAGTGCCAACGGAGAGCGTCCCCTAGACCTGGCACGGAATAACAAGCGGAAAGACGTGGTCGCTATCTTGGGAAACTAGGAGGGCGAAGCGCCTTACACCGCTTGCGAAAAGGCTTTCGTGCCCTCTTGCTTTGTAAGGTAGCTATCGAACACTGTGGCCACCTGACGCAGAAACGGCATTCCCCGTTCAGTCACGCTGAGGTGGCTGTCATCTATTTCCAGCAGTGCGTCCGCTTCGAGGGCGTGCAACGCCTGCAACTCTCGTGCGAAGTACTTCGCACAATCCTTACCCCAAGCTGCCTTGAATTCGGCAAAGTCGATCCGACCGTAGCAAAGAAGCTGCTCGATAATCGCAGCACGGAGGCGGTCCTCCTCAGAACGTCGTACGCCGCGCACAATCGCCAACCCAGTGCGTTCCGTAGCTTCGATATAGTCTTCAAGAGCACGCTCGTTCTGTGCGAGCGCGCCCGGAAGCTGCGAGATGGCGCTCATTCCTAGCGCCAGCACCATGCTGCTCTGCTGGGTCGTGTACCCCATGAAATTTCGGTGTAGCGTTCCCGCTCGGTGTGCCTGCGCCAGAGAATCTGTCGGCAAAGCAAAGTGGTCGAGTCCAATGCTTAGATAACCGGCGTCACGAAACACTTGGAGAGCTTTTGTAAGTAACCGCAGGCGATCCTCCGGCTGAGGAATGGTGAAACGCTCCAGCGCGCGCTGCACCTTGTTCGCCCAGGGCACGTGCGCATACCCGTACAGTGCCAGTCGGTCCGGACGGAGACGGAGGACCTGTTCAAGCGTGCGATCAAATGACGCCGGAGTCTGTTCCGGCAGACCGTAAATCAGGTCGAAGTTGATCCCCTTGAATCCCAAGGCGCGAGCACGCTCGACAATGCCTTCTACCAATTCGAACGGTTGAACGCGATTGACCGCCCGCTGCACGGTGTCGTCAAAGTCTTGGACGCCAAGACTCAAGCGATTGAACCCGAGCCTGGCGACGAGCTCGAGTTGCTCGTCCTGGATCGTCCGGGGATCGATTTCAACAGAAAGCTCAGCATTCTCCAATCGGTGTGGGAACGTCGCCTCACAAATGCGGTATACCCGTTCAAGCTGAGCGGCTGTCAGATAATTCGGAGTGCCTCCGCCCCAGTGAAGTTGCTCAAGCGGAATTGCGGGAAGAAGGTCTCGATACGCGCCGGCTTCCCGCTCGAGCGCATCGAGATATGCATCGACTCGATTCCCATCTCTCGAAATTACTTTATTGCACGCACAGAAGTAGCAAAGCGTCTGACAGAACGGTAAATGAACATAGGCCGCGAAGCTCGGAGCAGCATCGAAGGCTACAGTCTCCGCTAGTGCGGCTCGCCACTGTTCGATGCCGAAGTCGCTGGTAAGCTCTCTCGCGGTTGGGTAGCTCGTATAGCGCGGCGCCTCTCCCTGGTAGCGCTCCGCGAGGTAACGTAAATCATGCTCTTCCATAGGGGAGTTCTACTGTGTTCACACCAACAATACAACATCGGAGCGCCGGAAATCGGCCTACGTCCTGGTAACCTACTGCAGCCCACACCTCCTGCCCGAACAGGAAACGAGGATCAACCTCGGGGTGTTGCCGACGGACGATCGTATCGGTCGGGCGCGGATCGGTGCTAGAGTTCCTCGATGGCAAGTGTTGCTTCCACCCCGCTCTACAAGTTGATGCGCCTACCGCGTCCGCTCGCGTTCGTAGCAGCTGTGGCGCTCGTCCTTGGTATCTGTTGGCTCGACTATTGGACAGGACGCGAGCTCAGCATTTCACCTCTGTATCTCCTACCTGTCGCCTATGTCGCTTGGAGCCTGGGCAGGGGGCCGGGACTGGGGGTGGCGGTTCTCTGCGCAATTAGCTGGTATGCTGCCGAAACCGCCTCCGGCTTCGTCTATCACTCCCCGCTGGTCCCCTTTTGGAACGCGTCGATGCGGCTGACCTACTTCGCGATGACGGCGTTTTTCTTGTCTGCGCTTCACGACCACATTCGAGAACAGGAGCGGCATGTTCGGGAACAGGAGCAGCTCATCGACCAGCTCCGAAACGCGCTCGCGCAGATCAAGACATTGAGCGGGTTGCTTCCAATTTGCGCTTGGTGCCGGAAGGTTCGGGACGATGAGGGCTATTGGCAGCAAATAGAGGAATACGTCACCGCACATTCCGATGCTGCATTCACACACGGCATTTGCCCGAAGTGCTATAAGGACGTGCAAAGTCGAATCAAATAGTCCATGTGCTGCGCGGACTTTTCGCATGCTTTTCCAGAGCTCATTCCCCACCAAGAGCGAAATTGTCACCAGCGCTTTGCCGCTTGTTGATGTTCTTTTGAATAGTCGTGGCAAGAACGTAGTGACATCAATTCATCGTAGAATCCGTATCATTTACTCTGGAGGCCTCTCCGCGGTAGGAGTTGAGTGCTGTTCCAAACTAGCATTCAGCCCGGCACGGGAGGCCCCTGACTATGAAAATGAAAACTGCGTGCGCAGCCTTCGCTAGCGTACTCTTGATCCTAACTGTCGCGCTCGCGGCAGATCACAATGAAGCGCCGGGCATTATGGGCGCTGAACAATCCTTCTTTGACATTACCGACGTCTTCGCATTCAAGAGCCCGAACGATCCCGGCCGTCTCGTGCTGGTGATCGGAGCGTTCAGCCCTGTCGCGGCAACCACTCCACCCTTGTTCTCGAACGACGGGCGCTACGAACTCTATGTCGACACGAACGACGACTTCGTTAGCGACGCGACAATCGTCACTGAATTCGAGACGCAAGACGGTGGAGTGCAAACTTTCAGGATGCGCGGCGTTCCCGGTGCAGGCACGATAACCGGCACCGTCAGCTTGGGCAGTGACGCGAACGTCGCTAGCTCCGGTGACGCGCTTGGCTTCGCAGGTCTTCGCGATGATCACTTTTTCTTCGATGCAAATGCTTTCCGCGCGTTCACGGCATCGCCTTGCGTTCCCACCGCCGGCCTGCGATGTCCCGGCACTGGCGACCCGACGAATTTCTTCGGAGCGTTCAACACCGCGACAATAGTGGTCGAGTTCCCGATCACCGCGTTGCCGGGCATCTCTGCGGCCGATCAGGGCGTCATCCACGTCTGGGGTAAGACATTCGAAGGCATGTAGAACAATCGTCTCCGATTTCACAAAAGTTTTCTGAAGCAAAAAGGAATATTGGTCATGAATCGAATATCTACACTGGCATCTGTATTCGCGCTGGGCGTCACCTTGGCAGCCTGCAGCGGGGATAGCGACGGAAAAGACTATGTACAACGCGACCGAATGGGCGTAAGTGCCGTAGCAACCGGACTGATCGCAGTCGAGCGTCGAGATGATTTCAATGCAGGCGACCCGACGCTAGATCGGTCCGAATTCTTCGACGAAATGGTTGCTCGAGTCGAGGCGCTTCGGGCGGCCGTAGCTGCAGTGCCCGGATTTCCGCCCGAGGACTCCCCCGGTGTTCCTGCGGAAACCGTGGTCGGGTTGGTGAACCCCGACGTCATGACGATCGATCTGAGCGCGCCGACGGTGTTTCCCAACGGCAGAGGTCTCACCGATGACACGATCGATCCGATTCTCGGTCTGGTGCTGAACCGAGGAAATGTTCTGGGCGGAGGACCGGGGATATCCGACGGAGTCTCTAACGACAGTCCGACGATAGGGCAATTCCCTTACGCAGCGCCGCCACAGGCACAGTAGGGGGAGAAATGAAGCGACTCCTGCTTCTAGGTGGCGTGCTCCTGGCGGGCGCCCTCGCGTTCGCAAGCGATCGTCTTGCATCGGCTGTTGGCGGCACCGATCGGGCCATGCCAAGCCACGATTCGGTGTCGGAGCAGTACCGGCAGGAGATCGCCTTCTGGGAGCGGGAGCTCGAGAAGGACCCCTACAGCTTCATTGCCATCGAGCGCCTGGCAATTGCACGACTTGCGCTCGCACGCGCCACGGGCGACGAAACACAATTCGAAGCAGCCGAAAGAGAACTCGGCCGCGCAGCGTCTTTCGCTCCCCAGGATGATGTCACTCGTCCACTCCTACTCGCTCGCACGTTTATGGCCCGTCATGCTTTCGCTGACGCGCTCGCCGAAGTTGACGCAGTACTGAAGCGGAGCGCGGAGCATTTCGCGGCGAAAGAGCTACGGTCGGACATTCTGCTGTCCCTAGGGCGATACGATGAAGCATTTGCTGCGGCTGAAGAACTCGCACGGCTCAACCCATCGCACGGTACTTGGGCGCGTCTCGCGGAAGTGCGGGAGTTGCAGGGTCGAAGCACGGAAGCCAAGCTACTGCTCGAGCAAGCGCTCGCTGAGGCAGATCGCTTGAACCCCGAGCCCGCTGCGTGGCTCTACTTGCGATATGGCATTCACTTTCTGAAGCAGAAGGAGTACGCCCGCGCGGAGCAGGCGTTCCGCGATTCGCTATCAGTTGCGCCGGATTATTATCTCGCGCTGGAACATCTTGCTGAAGTGTACGAACTCACCGATCGACCAGAGGAGGCTTTGCCGCTTCTTCGCAAAGCGATAGCCATACGGCCGGCGCCAGCACTCCAGGTGCGGCTAGCCGCTCTGCTGCAAGAGCAGGAAATGACTGTGGAGGCCGATCAACTTGAGAAAGCTGCCCATACCCTCATGCAAGCGCAAGCCCTGCGTGATCCCGCCGCTCACGGCCGCGATTACGTCGAAAGTATGCTTGCTACCGACGGCGATGTAGAGGAGCTCATT
Source organism: Bdellovibrionales bacterium (assembly GCA_020434415.1). GTDB lineage: Bacteria > Bdellovibrionota_C > UBA2361 > SZUA-149 > SZUA-149 > JAGRAW01. Next base: position 3,814 of record JAGRAW010000021.1, on the reverse strand, counting down.
TCCTACGTTGAGCAAGACCTTGCAGCTCGCCCCGGCGACCTGCGATCGAATCTGGTTGCTGCCCAGGTGTATTCCCGCGCAGGTCGCCCTGACCTTGCCCGAAAGCATCTCGAGCTGGCTGCGCGTCTACCGACCAGCGATCGCAACTTCGCCACGGAAATTTCGGCACTTCGCGAGAACATTTCCTCCACTGTAGCCAGATAAACCAATCCGGCCGTCCCCGTAAGATTTGTCTTCGGACTTGATTCACGTCAAGGCGTTGACTAGCGTGAAGAGAGCTCTTCCCGTTCATTCTTACTCCCATCTCGTGATTCGCGTTGTCTCTGGCCTCCTACTCCACCGTTGTCTTAGGTCGAGAAGGAGGTCACGGCAGGGATGATACGTACTGAGCCCACGATGGATTTCGGCTTTCCACAGCCGTTCCTGGGCGAAGTAGTTGGTTCGCTACAGGCGAAACCAACACAGGGTTATTTTTTGTTTTCACGGAAATGGAGTCTCGACCATGAGAAAGTTCAATGTTTGGACGGCAGTATTGATCGTCGGAGCCGCGCTGCCTTTGACGGTCTCCGCGCAGGAGCCGATACAGAGTCGGCTGGTGCGCGACACCGGGTGCTACGAACTGCAGTATTCGGACAACCGGGTGATAGAGGTTGCAACCGATCGCTACCAGCTCTTCTTTCAGAAGGAGCCCGGCTGCGAACTCTGTGTCGATACGATACTGGACTGGCTCGACAGGGGAACGGATCGAGTCGAGTCCGAGCTCGGCAAGCCGGTCTGCACTCCTTTTCAGGTATTTCTTCCCACGGAAATTGTACCGCACGAAGGGTACGGCGGCTGCATCGGAGTTCGATTCGAACTGGAGCAGCGAAATTGCATTGCGATGAAGCGAAGTGCGGTATCCGTCGGACTGACCGCACATGAAGTGACGCATCAGTGGTTCCGCTCGCACCCCGAATGCGCACCTTCGAACTGGTCGGTCGAGGAGGGAATCGCCGAGTACATGGAGTTTCCCGGTCGCTACCATCCTTCTCGCTGGCGTATTCTCAAGGAAGAAGGTCCGCTGGAACGTGACGAAGTCGCGACGGCGACAAAAAGTCTCGATGAAAGTCGGACCCGAGCGACTCGATGGCTTCAGGTCTATTGGCTACGCCATGTACATCCGCAGCACTACTCGCTCATCGAGATCGCACGCTTCAACGAGACGGATCTTCCCGACCCGCGCTCGGCTTACGCTGATTTGAAGATGCTCGAAGAGCGAGAACTGGCGAATGAGCGCAGAGAACGGGATTCACTGTAACGCGCGGAGGAGATCGTGACTAGCACGCCCAGTTCGCCTCTGACATGCTGGAAAGGAACCTATGGAAAGCGAATGCGAGCACACGGGTCCGACAGAAGGTTAGCTTACTTCCTGCCGGACCCCCTTTCATACCAGGCGCGCGCTTCCGCCCTGATGGACATGGAGAACCGACCGGTTCGTGTCCACAGCCGAACCGAGCTTTCTCGCGTGAGGCTCGCAAGCATATCGGCGGCTCGCCTTATCCCATGGAGCGATCCGGTTAGTTCCGTTACACTGGCGTAAACCTAGTGTCCCGAAAGGAGGCTCCTATGCAATTTCCGAAGTATTGGGTGTGTGCGGAGAGCACCGAGTTGGGGCCGGATGGTACTCGGTATCCTGCTCGCTGTTGGGGCTGGTCGAACGAATCCGAATCCCACGCAAAGCGCGATGCAGAGAGCCGAGCGCGGAAGGTAGCGGCGATGTTCGCTCGCGGAGAGATTCCCGAGCGAAAGTATCCCTATGGCGACCGTCCGCTACGAGAGGAGGTTCTCGAAGAGTTCCCTGGCCCGGGCGGCAACTTGAGCGCAGTAGTGACCAGGAACGGATACGGATGTCTGGTGTTGAACACTTCCGGTGCAATGTTTGTTGACGTCGACCTGCCGGAACGAAAATCCGATTCCGGGATCAGCTCCCTACTTGGGTCGCTCTTCGGCGGCAGAAAGCAGCCGACATCGACACCGAAGGACGAAGCGCTGGTACGGTTGAAAAGTTGGCTGGAAACCAATCGCCAGTGGTCCGTCCGCGTGTATGAGACCAAGGCGGGGCTTCGCTATCTCTTTACGCATCGCGCATTCGACCCGACCGAGTCTGCATCAATTCGAGTCCTGGAATCCCTTGGCGCGGACCCGCTGTACATCACCCTGTGTAAAAATCAGAAATGCTATCGGGCTCGGCTGAGCCCCAAGCCATGGCGCTGCGAGTATGCTTCTCCTGCAGTTCGGTTTCCCTTTGCGGACGAACAGAGCAGGGCAAATTTCAATGAATGGCTGACCGGCTACGAACAGACCGCCGCACGGTATGCTACCTGCCATTTCCTGGAGACACTCGGTTCAGGCTCCGTCGACTTGGCCCTGAGCCCGCTCATTGAACTCCACGACCGCCACACCCGCGCAAACGAACAGCTACCGCTTGCGTAAAGGCGTGTGAGTCCCCCTCGGCTGACCTCAACTAGCGCGGCCCCTCTCCAATCTTATGGTGACGCAGAAACGAGACGGCACGGGGAGGGGGTAGTCGCGCGCGATACCCTCCACCCCCGCGGCAGACGCAACTTATTCACTCTTTGGCCGGCCCAAGACACCCGTCGCGCTGTCCTTGACCTTCCCCAAATCAATTCGACCGACAGGGACATTGGTTATTTCACCGAGATTCTGACGAGTGCGCTCTACGTCGCCTTTGATTTTGGAATCCGCTTGATCTGCTTCAGCTGAGGCCTCGTCGACCGCTTCCTCAGCGTCGTCCATCACCTCTTCCGCATTCTCTTCGGATTCTTCGATCGCTTCCTCGGTCGCAGCATGCGCATCATCAACCGCCTCAGATGCTTCTTCAGTCGCATCGTGAACGACCGTCGCCCTGTCCTCGGCGTGCGCATCAGCAATCAAAAGCTTGTCGCCAAAGGCGAGACAAGACAAAGCGACAACCGAAGATCCGACTACCACTGATAACCGTGCCATGTATGTTCTCCTCAAATTGGCGCATCACTCGCGCTCGATTACACTTTCACACTGCGGCCTGCCCCTCCATGATCGACATCATCATTGACCAGGGTCGAAGGATTAGACGGACAGCCCCTTACTTCGAAATGCCCAACGACTCACTCTGCCAATCGTAGTAGCGGGCCTCCGGACCGGCAGGTGTAAAGACCTGAATGACTCGCAATTCTTCATTGCCATTGTGAGTCATCGCATGGGGAGTGTTCTTGGGAATCACGATGGTATCACCCGCCTCTACCTGCTTCCATGTACCGTCGATTTTGGTTCTGGCCGAACCCGAAACCACATACAACAGCTCATCAGACTCCGGATGCAGGTGCTCGGCAAGCTGGGCACCCGGCTTGAACACCGCGAATGAAACAGCACTTCCCGAACACGGCACGGCAGTGTCCCGTGCCGGAGCTTGCAGCACTTGCACCCATCCGTTGCCGTCCGGCTGTAGATATCGAGGGACGTCTCGTCTGTTCTGAATACTCGCTTGGAGGGAGTTCGGGGTACAGGAGGGCTTCGTCGGCGCACAACCTGAAGCTGCAAGCAGCGTAAGCACGAAAAGAGTTCCGCCAAATTTCGTGCCTTTGGCCAGGGCAATCGTCGCACTCATGTCCATGTCGCTAATCCGGTCCTCGCTCATTTGGTGTTATCGAAGCACTACCAGTGTGCTGAAAAACTTTTCTCAGCACCCTGGTAGACCGGGCGACGGACCGCCCGGCAGATTTCAAGGGCATTAGGTCCTTGAAATCTGGAGTGCGCAAAACCAAAGTTTTTGCTT
>JAGRAW010000219.1 GCA_020434415.1 Bdellovibrionales bacterium | reverse complement strand
GGCCTTACGAAGAATGCCGAGCGTTGTGCGCACATCTCGGTGATCCTGCCCCATGCTGGGCTCAAACGGTTTAGGCTCGATTGCCACCTTGATGCCCTTCGAAGCGGCGTAGTCCACTACCTTGTGGAGCATTGCGATGCCGCGCTCCTCATGAAACTCAGGGCGGCTGATGATTGCGTCGAACTCTCCTCCCTGGCCGTCCCAGATAATGAAGAGCTGACCACCAAGCGCCGCTGTGAAGTCGAGGGCGTGCTTCTGTTTTACCGCGGTCAGCTCAAACGTGTCGGGGCAGGGGGAAGTCGCTGAGCCTTGCACCTGGCTTGGGTGCGAAAACTGGTTGGCGGTTCCCCAGAGTACTTTCAGGTTCGATGCGGCTAATCGGTCCCGCCATACAGGCAGCACATGCTCTAACCGCTCTCCTGTCTCAAGCACGTTGTCAGTGACTTCGTCGACGACATCGACTTGAGCGTGGAAGGTGATATTCGGGATGCCCAACGCCTCGGCAATCTGGCAAAGACCGTCGACTTTTGCAGTACTCCGACCCAGCCAACCTCCACCGCAGACAAAGGGCCTATCCGCGGGATATGCGGATCCCGAGCTGAACGGTGTTCCAAGCATGGAACAAGGGTGCCAGGCCGGAAGCGCGGCATTGAGGATCGTTCCCATCCGCTCCACTCGACCGCGCCATAGTACTGTTCGGTCAGGTCGGTAGTGGCGAAAAACTAATGGGCGTTCCAGCGTTGGTCGAGGTGCTGACTTGTCGTTTCCGACGAAGGGCACCTTCCCCGATTGATCCAGGTGGCCGGCAAGAGCGGTTTTTAGATCGAAGCTCATCTTACATCTCCAGTAGTAAAGGAATCGAAAAACTAAGGACGGCAACTGACCGTCCGACTGACAGTGAGATAGACTCGGCTCGTAGCTCGACGAGGCCCCATCTTACTGTCAGCCGGCTTGATCAGAACGTCGAGCCTCTGTGCGACTGGAAAGAAAAAATACGTCTACCCATAACTGCTGCTGACACCATTGGAGAGAACCTCCCATGCGCTTTTCGGATGCGCGAAAACGGTGAAAAACCAACCTGCTTTGTAGCGTAAAATGGGAGACGGGCAAAGCTGCTGGCCCGGATGAGCGCGAAGTGCCGGCATTGACCAGCAAACGCGCGGATTTATCATGATAGCCACAGGGTTGGGGAGCGGTTGTTAAGGCAGTGCTGAACTTTTCGGACCGGACGCGTGCCCGTATCGGAGCGCTAAGCAGGCTTCGTAACGGTCATTGCAGCCCTCGCCACATAATTTCAAACATCTCTCGATGCATGCGAATGATATGGTCGTTTTCTATCACCAGGGCCGTGTAGGGCGACTCATATTGATGCACGAAGAGTCGCCGCGGCAGTATTACCAGATTGGTTGTTAGCGTTGCTGAGGGGGGAAGTAGCCGGGTCTCCTCGTTCGGTTGGCGCTTCTTGCCCTTCCGCTCGATGGCAACGGGACCCGTGCAGAGCAGCATGCGGACTCGAATTGGTAGGCGCCCCCGACGGCGAACGAAAGTTTGCGCGAAAGCATCGGAGATTAGTGGGGTCCATCGTTCCAGGTTCCCAAGGACTAGGTAGTCTTCTCCGCTGCGGATCGAATCCAACATCTCCCAGTATGCCTCCTCCACGCGCTCGAGTCCTTCAAAGACGCGGATAATACTGTCAGACTGTTGAAAGTGCTGCAGGGACTGCAGATAAGGAAGGGTGCGAAGAAATTCGTCTCGGCGGCGACGGAGCAGCTCTTCCAGCAGTTCGGGATCCTTTGCGACGTAGCATTCTTTGATGCCACGCAGTTCCTTACTCATCAGTCCTTGTTCCTCAAGAGAATTGAGGACGTGGTAGGCGGAGGTACGCTTGATGGAAGCGTGCCGCGCAAGCTGCTGCACGGAGCCGCCGCCGAGCTGCAGTGCCGCCAAGTATAGCGCCGCTTGCTTTTCGTTCAGTCCAATCGACTCCAGGCTTTTTTGTAGCTGTGTATGCTGCATGGTCAATCTGTCGAATGTTTCGACGTCAAAAAAAGACAATCAAACTGGTAAACTAGGCGCCATATAAGCTGGACTGTCGACAAGAATAGCAGAGTCGTGCGGTTTTGCTAGGGTGCTGCCTCCACAGTTCAAAGGGATGCAGATGAAGCTTCTTGTACGATCCGTTTTTTTCTCGTTGTTTGTCCTTACGTGCTCGACCCAGGCTCTGGCTGATGAAGATGCACTGCGCGTTGGGGGATCGTTCGTCTTGGGTGTGCTCCCGAAGCTTGCATTCGAGCAAGGTATGTTCGAGGAGGCCCAGCTATCGGTCGAGTTTACGCGCATTGAGGTGGGTAAGATGGCGATGGACGCCGTTCTGAGCGACAAGATTGACGTCGGATGTATCGTCGCAACCAATCTCGCGGTGAATAGCTTCAACCACAGCGATCTGCGCGTCATCGCAGCAATCATTAGCGACTACGATAACGGCCTCGTCTACCGTAAAGATCGCGGTATAGGCTCGATAAGCGAGCTGAGGGGCAAACGGGTCGGGTATCTTCCCGCGACGACTTCTCACTCATTTTTGCTTCATCACTTAGAGGCCGTAGGGCTTACATTTGCGGACATTAGGCCTGTGGTTATGCAGCCGCTGAGTATGCTCCCCTCGCTTCGTGCCGGAGCTGTCGATGCGGTAAGCATTTGGAATCCGTGGCGTGAGCGGATAATTCGAAGTCTTGGTGAAGAAGTCGGAGAAGTGCGAAACTCTGAGGTGTATCGCCCGATGGGGTATCTCGCCGTCACCGAACGCACGATCAAGGAGAAGCCGACCGAACTCCGGGCGCTGCTTCGGGTGCTTTTTCGGGCGGAGCAGTTCGCCTCCCAGCATCCCGAGCTAGTCAAAAAGCGCTTCGGCGCGTGGAATGGGCTCGATGATGCTGCCGTCGAAGCGCTTTGGTCGCCGCTGCGATTGCGGGTCGATCTGTTGGATGACGCTGTTTCCAGTGTGGAAAGCGATATCCGGCTTCTGCGGAAAAACGACGTGCGCTTTCGCACGCGCAGTCATCGACCGGCGGTTTCTTTTTTCGATATTGGGCCGCTCTCGGAATTGGATTCGGCACGTATCGGCGAAAGGTTGCGATGAATGCGCAGAAGTTCCTCGGCATTTTCATGCCCTTGCTGACGTGGGTGCTCCTAGTCGACGTATGGTCTCTCTCGTCGCATGACCTGCTCCCCGCGGCAGGCGATGTCTTCGGCGCGCTCATGGAGTTGCTGAGGTCCGACAGCGCTCTGGTTGATGCTCGAGCTACGGCGTATCGTTGGGTTGTCGGCTTTTTGCTGGGCGGAGTCGGAGGTCTCATCTGCGGTATGGTGTTTGGCTTGCATCCGAGCATCCGACAGGTGTTTGCGCCGACGATGGAGTTTTTTCGAGCCTTACCCGTGACGGCGCTTCTACCACTCTTTTTGCTGACAATCGGTGTGGACGATCGGGCGAAGATCGCCATGGCGGCATTCCCTGCTTTTCTTTACACGAGATCTACACCGATAACGGCTTCCAGCGTGTCAACTCCACCCGCTCGGAGTTCTTTGCATCGCTTGGCGCAAGTCAACTTCGGACTCTCTTGTACCTGCGAGTTCCTGAAGCGATGCCGGATATCGTGCTGGGATTGCGAGTATCGGCCTCCCTCAGCTTGGTCGTCACGATTGTTGCTGAAATGTTCGTAGGTACCGAGCGAGGATTGGGTCAGAAATTGTATGAGGCCTATATGCTCGATGCGGCACCGGTACTCTACGCGTATCTTCTGCTTACCGGAACCGTGGGCTTCTTTGCTGCTTTGCTTTTGGAGAGGTTGCACGTTCGCTCAGCGTTCTGGGTGGGAAAATGATTTCTCTGTCGCACGTTAGTAAGTCGTTTCACGGGAAGCGTGTGATCGACGATTTCTCGCTCGAGGTGCCGCAGCGGTCGATCCTCTCGTTGTTTGGGCCCAACGGCTGCGGAAAGACGACAGTGTTACGAATGCTGGCAGGGCTTGAAAAGCCCGATCAGGGGATTGTCGTACGGAATGAAAGAAGTGCTCCCAGTGTCGCCATGGTGTTTCAGAATTTCAAAGATAGCTTCCTTCCGTGGATGTCAGTGCGAAGAAATATCTTGTTGCCGCTGGTTCTCCGGGGTGTTGCATGGAAGGCGGCCGAGCGAAGCCTTGCGGCGCTACTGGAGTTACTTCCGATTCAGTTCAATCTCGAGCGCTACATTTTCGAATTGTCCGGCGGGCAGCAACAGTACGCAGCATTACTACGAGCTGCGCTTCTTTCCCCATCGCTACTGTTGCTGGATGAGCCGACATCGGCCTTGGATCACTATCATCGCCAAGAGCTGCTGGGATACCTCGTAGAGCTTCGGCAGCGCCTCGGGTGTAGCATTGTCTGCATCGTGCACGATCTGGAAGACGCTCTATGTTCCTGCGACCGCATAGTGTTGATGAACGGAGCCGGCTCCGCGAGCACGATTGCACGCGAGGACTTTTCGAGTTTTGGTTCATACCGGGAGAATGCCTACCGATATAGCGGTCTGGCGCTGCCCTCCGCCCTCCAGCCCCCCCTCCAGCTCCCGGGTGGCTTTCGGCGATCGCTTAGTCAGGACTGATTCGCAAACACCATCCAGTGACGTGATGCTGGAGTAAACGGGGTATTCTGCCCTCCGCAGGTGGGTATAGACTGACGCGGGAGCTCAAAGGGCCATATGAAGAGCTCATCGTATGTCTGAGGCCGAGCGCAAGGCGTAAAAGTTCGCCTCTGCCAGGATGGCAGTTCTGCATTAGCTTGTAGAGTTCAATCTTAGAGCGGTAAGGCGGATGCCAAAACCGGCACATTAGGCGAGAAGAGGCCCGGAGGAATGCGCGCACTAAGATCGCCGCTCTTCCATTTGAGGTAAACTGCTGTGGCACGTCGACAAAGCAAGCGGTAGTGCTTCAGAAATCGTTCTTTCAGCTCACGATCGCAGCAAAGCGCTACGCTTCTTCGACCATTATGATCAGGGGTATGCTCTTTCAGCATGCTCTGGCGGCGAAGAGAGGTGGCTCCCACAACGCTTCTGCGGAGCTGCTTACGTTTTCTGCGATATGCGGCTTCGATTTTGGTGATATCACTGAGTAACTGCCTCTTGGCGTGTTCGAGGTCGAAGTCAGGAATTGACTCTGCCCAAGCCCAGGGTTCGAGAAGTAGCTCGTGCTCTTCCAGCTCGAGCGACTCCCAGTGCGCCACGATACGCATCTGCTCGCTAATTGAAACAGAAGGGGAGTCGAGACGCTTGATCATCGGCAGCGGAAGGCGAGCATGTCTCGCTTTGAAGGTGTTCGAGACAAACATATTCCAGCTCGACACGCCCGGGTATTCATTGATCGAATCGACAAGGTTGGCGCGCGTCGGATTCAAGTAAATATACTTGATGTAATGGAGCACCCGAGAGGGGGACAGAATTAGCGGAGAGTCGTATCCCTCGTCCCAGATAGCTCCTCTCTTACGTCCGAGAAGGCGATTGATCGCAGTCGTGCTTTCCGACTTTACGTAGCGCATGAATTGCGGAACGTCGGCCGGATCGTCGACCACCAGTAACATGTGAAAGTGATTAGACATAAAGAGGAAATGACAAATCCGGACCGAGAACTGACGTCGAGCGGCGGCGAGGATGCCCCACAGAAGAAAGTTGATCACGTGTGACGGTGGCATGGGCAAGCCTTGCCGTGCGCGGGTGGTGATCAGCAGCGTGCTGCCGTGAGGGAAGTATTTTCTTTGATTAGCCATGGATGGTTCTCTCCCGTTGTTTAGGAGAGTTGTCGAAGGAATGGGCGGTGATGTTTCTCGGCGGCTTAGTAGGAAAAGTCACCCGGTGCTAAAGGAGAGAGGAGTAGCCAGGGGAGTCACCCGGTGCCCGAGAACACCCCCGAGAACACGGGGGAGTCACCCGGTGCCCGAGAACACCCCGGCCCGAGAACACCCGCCCGAGAACAGTGAGTGTCTGGAGGAAGGTGGGATGGCAGTCAGTCAGGAGAGTAGTCAGGAGAGTCACCCGGTGGCAGGAAGAAAAGCTGTAGGAAGAAAAGCTGGATGGCTGCGTGTGGCGGAGGAGGGTAAGCTACCGGAGTGTTTGGTCGGTCTTAGGGGAAATGCTTTCGGGGTTGATTATGCTGAAGAGATTGTTGTTCGTTTTGATGGGTTTAGTTGGTGTGTTTGTTGTGTACGTGGCGTTGTTGCCGGCGGATTTTCAGGTGAGTCGAACGGCTCGGATTGATGCTCCAGCGGAGGTTGTTTTCGAGCAGGTGAATGATTTTCGGAAGTGGCAGGACTGGTCTCCGTGGGCGAAGTTGGACCCTGAAGCGACGGCTGAGTTCTCGGGAGTTGAGTCGGGGGAAGGGGCTGTCTTTGCCTGGTCCGGAAACGAACTGGTTGGTGCAGGCCGGATGACGATCGTCGAGAGTAAGCCTGCCGAGCTCATCCGGTTGAAGTTGGATTTCACGGAACCTTTCGAGGCGAGCAACTTGACCGTGTTTAGTTTTGTTCCGGAGGGGAAGACGACCCAAGTGACATGGACGATGAGCGGTAGGAGCAATTTCGTAGGTCGTGCGGTGTGTCTGTTTATGGACATGGATAAAGAAGTCGGCGGTAAGTTCGAAGAAGGGCTAGCCAATATCTCGGCCGCTGTCGCTATTGGCAGCGATTCCTTGGACAGGCTGTAAATGAAGGCAAGTGGCCGCTCCATTGTGTATTTCCAGCAGGATTTTCCGAACCTCACGGAGACCTTCGTTCGTGCCGAAATCGAAGAACTCTACAAGCGTGATTACCCGGTCAAGGTTCTGTGTCTCCGCGCAAACAGGGAGCTTCTTGCGCAGTGCTCGTTTTCAGAGATCGTGCACGAAGTTCCAGTGGCGACTACCGCTCAGGACCTTTTGCGTGCGATGGTCGACGGAGCGAAAGCCCTGGAGCCGCGTTATTTTCACACGCCGTGGGCGACGGAAGCCGGTCGTCT
>JAGRAW010000218.1 GCA_020434415.1 Bdellovibrionales bacterium | reverse complement strand
AACAGTGGGCTCGACTGACCGAAGTGCGCGAGCGGTCGCTCGAACCGCCGGAGCACCAATGTCGGAGAGTGCCGCAAAAACGAACTTTAGCACGAACCAGGTGATCCAGAGCGGGATCAAGGTCAATACGCCGGCTACCAGAGTGCGGCGGAAATGGGTCGAAGGTTCCTTCTTTTCGGAACCGCCTTGAGGAAGCGGAGAACTGGTATTCGTAGTCATATCCTGCAGTAGGTAGATTGTTCGTGTGCAGACTACAAAGCAAAAAGGGGTGAGAGTCAACGCGGGTCGTATGCATAGCGTCTTTTCGCGGTAGCGTCGGCTTAGCAATGAGAAGCGGCGCGCTCAGTTCCCTTCGAAAAACCGAAGGCGAGTGAGCACGCCGCCCGCTGACTCCAGGGGAGACAGCTACCGCTCGGCCAGGGTCAGCACGGTATCGAGCGCAATTTGCGCTCCCGCGATGATATGCTCCGGTTCGCTAAACTCATCCGGGCAATGGCTTTTTCCGCCGCGGCTGGCAATGAAGATAAGTCCCGCTTGTGTTGCAGGTTTTGCGCTGACCGGACACATGGCTTTTGAGAAGTGAAGGACATCGTGCGCCGCTCCACTGACCAATCTTGTGTGCCCCAGCTTTCGCTTCCTCGCGTTATGCTCGAACAGTTCGAGCAGCTCTTCCGAAAGTAGCTCAGGCCGATCCTGCTGGAGCACCTTGATGGTACAGCCCAACGCGCGTCGCTCGGCAATCTGGTGTGCCGAAGCTTTTATCTCGGCAAGCATGGCATCCCGATGCTGAAGATCGACGCCTCGCACGTCCACGATGAGCTCGACCAAGCCGGGAATGGCGTTGGTATAGTTCGGCTCGACGTGACAGTAGCCTACCGTGGCGACTGCATAGGTATCTTCCGATTCACGAGCAAGCTGCTCCACTCGAAGTATCAGCTCCGCAGACGCCGGGAGCGCATCTTTTCGCAGGTGCATCGGGCAGGCACCGCTATGGTTGGTCTCTCCAATGAAGGCGACTCGCAACCGAGCCGGAGCGGCGATTGCGGTTACGAACCCAACGGGTAGCCCCTGATGTTCGAGCACCGGACCCTGCTCCGGATGAAGCTCGATCGCGAATTCGGGCGGTTCAGGCGTGAATGATCCCAAAGCTTCCGGCGCGAGACCGCATGCGCGCATCGCTTCTCTCATGCCAACCCCGTCGGCATCCCGCAGATCGAGCACAGCTTGCGGATTCAGGAGCGACAATCGAAGTCGACTGCCAACGCAGCCCACACCCCAGCGGGAGGACTCCTCAGCAGCCATGAAGTGAGCTTCGACTGGACGCGTTAGCGTTATATTTTCTTCGCAAAGACGCGTGATGATATGTGCCGCTGCGCAGCATCCCACGGTTCCGTCATACTCTCCTGGAGTGTACACGGTATCGAGATGCGACAAGACGGCGACAGCGCGAGCAGTTTTATTTCGTCCCGCACGACGGATGACCGTATTGCCGACAGGATCGCGGCAGATTGTCACATCAAGGTCAGCAAAGGGCCGACAAAGAGTGTCGTGGGCGATTCGCTCGTACTCGCTGAATGCAGGACGGGGTCGAAGCATACCGTCTTCTTTCACGTTCACGGCTTCGATGAGCCCCAGTAGTTCGTTTCCACGGATTTCCATTATGAACCTTTCTTTCCCGCCATTTTTTCATGCGGACTAGGGAACAAAGCGCAACCGACTAATCACCCCTCGGGTCGAAACTCGGCTGCAGGTACTCGTTGAGATATGATTTGGAAATGAACGCAGTACTTCGACGGTAGGTAAGCATACACCAGCGTCCGTACGGCATCAAACGCGCAGAAGTGCCAGGATTTCGGCGAATTTTCAGGTTCCTGCGTCGAGGGAGAGCCTAGCAAACTGCCAAAGAATCGCTGGGGCGTAGTTCGCTTACGATGGAATTTCCGCGCAGTCCCACCTCGGTGTGGAATTCGATTAGGCGTAGGCTTTGCTGGCGAAGAGCGAGTTGTAGTCCTGTCAGTTGTTCCGCGAGAAATGACGCTACCTGCTCGTCTTCCACCCGAAACTGAGCAGTCACCTCATGCCCTCGATGCTGCATATCAACTTCGATAGTGCCGAGGGTGGGGAGCGGTACACTAATCTGTATGCGCTGAGAGGGAGTATCGTCAGCGGTTTGCGTGGTCTTTGACGACTGCTTTCGCCGATCATCCGGGTCAACTGCAATCTCGCTCTGCCGCAGCAATCCTTGGAGCACAAACGGAAAGAGCAGTAATGCCGGCTCGCCCAACGCTTGCATCAGTGGGTTGAGCTGATTGAGAGTTTCGTGACTGGCCGCAAGGCTTTCGAGGCGTCCGGCGAGTTGCTGAAGCTCCGCAACCGCTTTCGGGTCGAGCTGTCCGACACGCTCTGAACTCGGCAGGCTTGGTTCATGCAAGCGCGACAACGCGGATTCGAGATGCTGCACCACTTGTTCCGGGTGCTCCCGCGCCAGCTTGAGATCGGTCAGTGCCAGTTTGAGCAGGTCACCTTCGCGCGTTCCGCTCGGCCGCTTCTGGTGCTTCAGCTCGGTGTCCACCGCGCGAAGCAAATTGTCGATCGGGCGCATGATGTCTTCTCTGACGATGCCATCGCGTGCGTGGGGAAGCAGTGCCGAAAGCTCGTGCCGAAGCAGCACGAGAAACCGCTCGGTTGGTGGTAACGCGCTGGGAGTATGTTTCAGCGCAGTGCGAATAGCGTCGGCAGTTTCTCGGAGCACCTGTGAAACAGTGCCTTGAGCCACCGACTGCAATTGCTTGGCGACGGTAGCACTTTCGCCCAGAGAGTCGTTTGCGCCGATAGTTCGCAGGAGCGTCGCTACCTGCTCCCGTAGCTGGAGTGCCTCCGGAAGTTGCGTGGGTATGGGAATGGGTTTCGCGCTAGCCGTTGCGGGTTGTCCCATGTCGGTTGTCCGGCTGAGCAATTCCGTTCCGGCAACGGAAGTTCTACGGATTAGTTGCTCAACTTGATCCACGATCTGCTCGAAGGGAGACGCCGCAGCAGAAGAAGCCCCGCTGGATGTACTTACGGCGTCTGTCGAGGCAGTTGACCCAGGTTGATAAGGCGTTCCGTCGGCGCGTAGCTGTTCGAGGATTTTGAAGACAACCTGCTCGCCGGTCTTTTCCAACCGTGCGATTAACTTGTCGCCGGTCTGGACGGTGGGCGGTAACTGCGTCTTGATCAATTGCCCCTGATAGTAGAGCACGCCCGGTCCTGAGGGTGGGTTTGAGCGGACGTTGAATCTCAGGATATCCCCAAGGTTCAGCGTTGGCAGAAGCTGCGGCAGAATCTGGGTCGACGGGATCTTCACCGTCGAGGTGTTGGGAGCGGCAGTCTGTTGCAGTGCTGCCAAAACGTTTGGTGGGATCGGAGTGGTCACGAACGAAATATCGACTAAACCGTCTATTTTCTTAAGAAATAAATTGCTTCCGCGGATGAATGGCGTTAGCAATGCGGGAGGGCGCTCTCGGAGCGACCCTGCTAACACTCGTTAACGACTACAGATATGAAAACGCTGAAAAAGATACTGGCCTTTATGGGATGGGCGTTCGTCGGGCTGTTCGGTCTGACAGTGTTGGGCTTTTTTATCACCCTGATCGTGGTGGTCCAGCGCGGCATGGATGATTCCGGCGCGCTGAGCGACGAGAGCATCGAATCGAAGCATGCCGTTGGGGTGGTCGAGCTTACGGGGGAAATCATTACCGCAAACGAATTTCGTGAGAAGCTTCGTAAAGCGGTCAAGAATGATAAGCTAAAAGCTATCGTGGTTTCCATCGACTCTCCGGGCGGTGCGGTCGGTGCTTCCGAAGAGATGTTCCAGGAGATTCGACGAGCTTCAGAGAAGAAGCCGATTGTCTGTGCGCTCGGTAATATTGCCGCCTCAGGCGGTCTCTACGCTTCGCTCGGGTGTCAGAAAGTCGTGGTGCATCGAGGAACCCTTACAGGCTCGATCGGAGTGATCATGATGATGCCGAACGTTGCGGGCTTGATCGGGGACACTGGCTTCAAAATGAATGTTATCAAAAGCGGCCGTTTCAAGGATACCGGGTCTCCGTTCCGAACGATGGAGCAGCCGGATCGGGAGCTGATGCAGCAGCTCGTTGACACGGCTCATTCGCAGTTCGTGGAGGCGGTTGCCGAGTCAAGGGGACTTACGGTGGAAAATGTTCAGCAGTTTGCCGACGGTCGGATTATCCTTGGTTCCCAAGCAGTGGCGCTTGGACTAGCTGACGAAATCGGTGGGATAGCGCGAGCCGCAAAGATTGCGCTGGAACTGGCCGGTGATGATGGCGAGCCGGAGCTGGTAACGCAGCGCAAGCCGAGCGGTGTGTTCGCCTTGTTCGAGGACCTGAGCGAATCTCGTCTGGTGCAGTGGCTGACGTCGTACGGCGACCTTCAGCTTCTCTATCGAGCGTATCCGTAGGCCGCCGGGAAATTCCTAGTTGATTGAGGCCACTAGAGAGGTTATCCTATTAGGTAGGTGTCTTTTGCTGGATCGGTTATCGTCGACAATTCTTAGCCCTCTTATCCGCACATCCATGAGTCACGCCGGCGCAAAAATCCTGGTCATTGAAGACGAAAATGCGGTCCGTGAGGGGCTCGTCGATAACCTGAAGCTGGAAGGGTATGACGTCCTGTGGCGGGCCAACGGCAAGTCCGGGGTCGAGGCATATGAGCAGGAGAAGCCGGACCTGGTGATCCTCGACCTGATGATGCCGGAGATGGATGGGCTCGAAGTGTGCCGACGAATTCGCTCCAGTATGGCGGGTACGCCGATCATCATGCTAACCGCTAAAGCCAGCGAGGTGGACAAGGTCGTCGGCTTGGAACTTGGTGCAGACGATTACCTTACGAAACCTTTCGGCATGCGTGAGTTGTTTGCTCGCGTGAAAGCTTTGCTTCGCCGCACCAATGGCGCTGCCCAGCAGCAGCCCGAGGAATCGAAAAAGGAAATGCGTGATGATCTTTCCTTCGGAACGGTCTTCATCGATTTTCGGACTTATCGCGCGCGCAAGGGAGATCAGGAAATAGTGCTTTCGGCGAAGGAATTCGAACTACTGCGCTACCTGTCGAGTCAGCCGGACGTGCCCGTCACACGGGACGAGTTGCTCGATAACGTATGGGGCTACAACAACTATCCTAGCACACGAACGGTCGATAACTTTATTGCGCGTCTTCGGCAAAAGATTGAAGAGAATTCCGAGAAGCCTCGGCATATCGTTACGGTGCACGGGGTAGGCTATAAGTTCGTCCAGTAGCTCCGCCATTCCCTACTAGTTTTTGGCGTGAATCGGCCATCCTTCTGAATCTGTCTCCAGGAAGGCATTTTCTCTTTGATAACTCCCTATAAATCATGGGAAATTTTTTCGCTGAATCCCTTCTTTTGTCCGCAGAATCTGAACTCTTGTAATGTAAAGGTCACAAATGTGTAACTGCGAGCGAACCGGTGAGCGGCTCGACGCAGTGAAACTGCTGCTTCGACTAAGCGGGTAGGGGCATTGAAACCTCCGCTGGTCCTACTCGAAGCGGGCGAGGGTTGTCCGAGGTTATCTGTTGAAAGTGGTGTGCAAGTAGTTGTTGCGAGAGAGACTAATGGATAACGAGAAATCATCGGATACCGTCCGATCCGCTACCATGCTGATGCTGAGTTGCAACGAAGCGGAGCTTCTGCTCGATGAATACCTCGATGACGAGCTCAGCGAGCTCGATCGGCGCCGTTTCGAGCGGCATTTGGAAACGTGTGACGAGTGTGCCGCTCTTGTCCGCGATTGCCGACATATCGTAGAGACCGCGAAACTTTTGGTTGATCGACCGGTTCCTCCTGCTGTATCGCAGCGTCTGCGCGCACGTCTGCAAGAGGAGCTCGGCGTAACGGTGGCGGCGCCAAAGCCGTCGTTGTCGCTCGTCGAATGAGTCCCGGCTGTTGTCGATGAACTTCAGTTCCCGCATAGCTGCTCGGAGGGCTTTGTGCTACAGATGGACCGGGGTGTCGCGATCCGGGCGTTTGGCTAGTGGAACCGTCCGATCCTTTGTCCCGGGGCCTTGTCCCGTATTATTTCATCCGTGTCATGCCGGCCCGAAGGGCTTGCCGACCGGAGAGTCAATGAAGAGTGTGGATACTCGGTACGAACGACAATGAAAGTGAGCGCGCTGATTACCATTCTCGTCGTCTTGATTGCGCTCTTGATCCTTGGACTTGGCGTGTTTCTTTTAGTCGTCCGTAACAGTAGACCTCCCGCGCCGAGCGAGCGGAAGTGGACGGATCCGAAATCTCGCGACTAGCCAAATTGCTGAAGAGAGTTTTCCAGCAATCTGCCGGCAGAGCAGATGAGGATACGGTGTCGGCTTTTATCGCGAGCCGGATATCTCCTGCAATGGGGTCTAGAAGTGCTCTGAAGAGTTTCGTTCCGCGATGTGTTCTGACCTGCGCATGTCTGTTCTATGGCTTTTCGTTCGGCGCGACAGGAGCGCTCCTGCCCGAGGCATTCGCGCAGGAAGAATCGGAGGAGCCGGCGGCTCAACCGGCAGACGAGGATACCTTTTCCCCCCAGGCTACGCCGACACCCGAGCTAGAGCTAGCCTATAGCTCCGGTTACTTGTTCGGTCATTTGCTTTACCTCGATCCGAAGCAGCGCTTTGTTTTCCTCAAGCCGATAGAGCGGGCAAGTAGTCGAAAGACCGTGTATCTGGATCGGAGAACGATCGTCTCGGCTCATGAAGCCGATGGCGATGATTTGAAGCGGGTCAAGGCGGCATGGGGTGATCTCGTGGAAGGCCAGAAGGTGGCCATACGATTCATTGCCAAGGGAGATTTACACGCGGCGGACGAAATCTTTATCGTCAAAGGAGAGTTCGACCCGGATCTCTACAAGCCTCAGCGACGGAAGCGAAAACGAAAGTAGGGTTCTATTCAGGCTCCGCTCTACACGAGCTGAAGGATCAGTTGCTTCACCACCTCGTAGCCGAAAATCAACACGAAGGTTGCAAACAGGGCAGCGAG
>JAGRAW010000217.1 GCA_020434415.1 Bdellovibrionales bacterium | reverse complement strand
GGTTGGCCTGAAGCTGCTCTGTTGCGGCGTTCGCAGAAAGCGCGTCCTCGACCTCTTTGCCGGGGATTACGGAGCTAAGCTGGACGGAGATATGGAATACCTCCTGCAGTTCCTCCGAAGAAAGCCCGGAGAATTGGGGGAGCATTTCCAGTTGGCGAACAACTTGTGCGACGAAATTGTCGTGTACTACTCGTTCAAGATCTTTACGCGCCTGGCCATCGTTGGACCAGTTCCAGAGGTCATGCGCGACAATCGATCCGCCGGAATTGCTCACTGCAGCTTCTGCCGAAGGAATCAGCAGTTTCTGACGGACGGCCGCAATGTCAATGCCAACAGCATCGATGATGCGTCCCACCTGACGATCGGTGAGTACTACCGTGAAGTCGACGTGCGCCTTGAGCGGTACTCCGTCTTTGCTGAAGATATGCATTGCATGATCTTCAGAGTTTTCGGGGTGGACGTTCTCGAGGCTCCCGCTCATGAACTGCATTCTCTTCCACGGCTCGATAAATGCCCAGCCTGGCCTATGGCAGGAGTTGTAGTCCACCTGCCCCCAAAGAGTCTCCACGCCATAGTGGCCGGCGGGCACTTGATTCCAGCCGTTGAACAATGTCGTCACAGCGATCATGAACGCTGCGACCAGGAGGACCGCGGGAATATTAGGATTCCGGTCGTACCCCTTCTTAAGAAAGAGCCACAAGGCCACCGTAGCGATGGCTTCACCAAGAATTTCCAGAACGTAGAGCATTGTGCTTCTCCGAAGGAGTGACAGGGCGTCTCGAGACGCCGGAGGAAGGAAAGAAACGCTGCTTTGCGTAAGCAGTGTTTCTTTCCGGTGGTTCCCACTACCCAATGCCAAAATGAAAAAACGATAGAAGCGGTCAGAAAATGAACTTTCTGGTTAGATCTGTCAAGCTTCGCCACAACCGGTCGGGTTTCGAGTGGGTAATGCTCGAGACGTCGATGAAGTAAAAGTGGGAAACAGCAGACGGGTACTTCGCGACCAGAACCGCTTTTCGGGGGCCGTTTCTCTCAGGGAACAGCGGCGAGCTCACCCGACACAGCCTGCAGACCTAGGACAATTCGTGCGAGCGATTCGTAATCCAATTTCTCCCAGGTATCGCTGTCCTCATGGTAATGGGGATATCGAAATGGAGCGGTGTCCGTCACCATCACCGCCGGATACCCTTGGTTCCAGAAGGCCGAATGATCGGACCAAGCGATGCCGGGAATAAAAGCCGGTGCGGCGACTCCCTCCGAAGGAAAAGCAGCATGCTTGCGAAATGATTTGATCAGGCGCCGTACCAGAGCGGCCGAGCGGAGGTTGCCGACAAAACCGATGAAGTTGCCGCGATCGGGGTAGAAGTAGGAAAAGGGCGCCGGGTAGCGCTGGCTTCCCGGTGCGGACGAGAAGTAGCCCATCGTTTCCAGGCTGAGCATGGCGATAACGTCGACTCCTTCTTCTTTAAGGCCGCGCGCGTAGACGTGGCTCCCCATCTGCTCGGTGCGGAAGTACGGAGGCTCTTCATTGGCGAAAGCGACGAAGCGCAGGGAGATCTCCGGTGAGGCAGTGGCGAGAAGCTTGCTCAAAGTCAGCACAGCCGCAACACCCGAAGCATTGTCATTTGCACCCGGACACGTGGGCGCCACGGAGTCATAGTGGGCTCCGATGACAATCGCCTTCTTCGACGCGGAGCTCGCGTCGAGGCGCGCTTCGATGTTCACGACTTCAGGGCGCCCCTGCGGCATGGGCACCGGCTGGCGGATCGGCGAATAGCCGTAGGAGGCGAACATTCTCTCGATATATTCAGCGGCGTCGGATAACGCTTCCGAGCGGTGGACGCTCCGAGGACCGATTTTCTCGGCAAGGACATAGACGTGCTGCTCGAGGAGCTCCGCTACTTCTTTCACTTCGGAGCTTGGCGCCGGAAGGTCAGGAGAGGCGCTTTCTCCCGGCATCCACACCATGTAAGCGACAGCACCCGCGGCGAGCACTGCCGATAGCACAACGGTGAGAAGCATACGCGCCACAACAGCCACAGTAGGTTTGGAGTCTTTAAGCCAGGCGACACGCTACCGGTTATCGGGAATCTTGTGAAGTGCCCTCACATGGTCTCGGGACGACGACGGAATGACACGAGTTGACCTCGGTGGGAGCGCAGGCTCTCCATGTTCTGCGGTATCGCCGTAGCGTCCACCCAATAGCATCAAACAATGCGGCCCATCTGCTGACTCGTGGGCAGTATACATCTCAACGAAAGACGACAGAAGCAGTCAGGAAAGAGCGTGCCGCTAGATCTGGCAAGCCTCGACACAGCCCGGGATGCTGGGGAGTGCACCGCTGTCAGAGCCCGTGAAGTAAAAGTGGGAACTCTCTCCACTTTTTGGTAGTAGCGCATGATGAGCAAAGCACTTCGATATGCCCTTCATCTGATTCTCTGGTTGAGCATTCTCTGGCTCTACCTGGGAAAAAGGCAAACGCACCTGGAGCAGCCGGACGTGAAGGGCGATGCCACAGGCTACGTTACGATGGCATACAACTTCGTGCATTCTGATGTGCTATCGAAGGCATGTGATC
This sequence comes from Bdellovibrionales bacterium, assembly GCA_020434415.1. Lineage (GTDB taxonomy): Bacteria > Bdellovibrionota_C > UBA2361 > SZUA-149 > SZUA-149 > JAGRAW01. The sequence goes on along the minus strand of JAGRAW010000217.1, from coordinate 4,468 downwards.
GGTTCTACGAACCCTGTGAACTCGATCCGCTCCCCCCGACTCACTATCGAGAGCCTGGCTACCCTTTGCTGCTCTCTCTGGGAATTATGCTTGATCCCGAGGTGAGAGCGATGTCGCGAGCCGAGTTTTGGCCGGAACCGGGTAGGCTAAATCCACAGGCCTTCGAAGCCCTTCGCCGGGTGAACGCCGCGCAAATATTCTTAATCGCGATAATGGTATTTGGGATCACTGCAGTTGTCAGCGGATCGATCTGGTGGGCCTATGTGCCTGCTGCGCTAGTGATAACAAGCGAGACCCTCTGGCACTACTCCCAGTTCTTTCTCAGTGAAATAACAGGCATGCTTTTTCTTAGCAGCGCGATGCTTTGCTTTACGGCGGCCATTGCATCAGCACGAATCCGCTATTTTGTCCTTGGCGCGATGGCCTACGGTGCGCTCGTGCTGACCAAAGCGATTTACTACTACTTGGTCATCGTGCCGGTGGTAGTGTTCATCCTTGCGCTGCTGAGAAACCGGCAGCAGCGAAAGCAGCTCGCGAAGGGCGCCGTTGTCGCAGGCGTAATCTATGCTGCTATCGTGAGTGCATGGATGTATCGGAACTACACCCATTTTGGAAAGTTCGAAATTGCCGACCGCGGCCCAACTGCCCTTGCCACACGCATGGAATTCAACAAGATGACTGAGCGCGAGCTCCGGGCATCGTTCCTGTTGTGGGCCCCGGACCGGACCCTGCGCAAGCGACTACGCACGGAGTACACCAAAAAAGACACGACTCGTTTCAATCGCAGCAATCAGGACGGGTTTTATCGTTCCGGTCGAAGGCGTGCAGATGAGGTGCTGCGGGAGCTGGGAGATATCGAAGGAGCACGCGTGCTCAAGCAACAGGCGATAGAAACGCTGAAGAGCGATCCAATCAAGCACCTCCTGGTCAGCGCCTCATTCTTCTGGCGCGGGATGTTCGTCGAGGACGACCGCGTCCTCGGCCCGCTGAAGATTCCCGCGTATGAACATACCCTCATCCTGATGGGCGGTCTCATCTCACTGTTTATTGTCGCCACGCTGACTCTCCAACCATCGTTGCTGCTGGTCTCCGGTCTGCCGCTGGCGTCGATCGTGTTGCATAGCCTCGTTTCAAATTCCAGGCATCGTTACAACTTTCCGACGGTGCCTATGTTGTATGTCTGTACGGCGCTTGTCATCTTTCTGGTTATCTCGTTTGTCGGGCGTGTCGCTCGACGTTCGGTCGCAAATGAAAGTTGAACGAGTGCGGGCGTATCTACGGTACGTCGGTTTGTTGCTTTTGCTGGGGCTGCTCTACTCCATCGATGTAACTCAGGCTTCGGCTATACTGACATCGATGGATCCGCGATGGTTTGTGGTAGCGGCGCTCTGTCACGCAGCATTTACGTTCTTCAAGAGCATTCGATGGCATGCGCTGTTGGCTGCGCAGGGTGTAGAGTACCCTCTTGGTCGGGCGATAGCCGTGTATCACGCCGGCTCATTTTTCTCGTTGATTACTCCAGGCCGAATAGGCGACGTGATCAAAATCGACTATCTGAAGCGAGATCGAGGTGTACCCTATCGCGTGGGGCTAAGTAGTGTGGTCGTCGATCGACTTCTAGATTTGGTCCTGCTGGCGAGCAGTGCTTTTCTTGGTGTTTCCATGCTAGGTGCCAGTGTCGGGGTGTTGCAATCTCTCGTGCTATTTACGGTCTTGCTTGCTGCCGTAGTGGCACTCGCGAAGTCAGATTGGGCAATTCCCCGAATGCTCGGCGCCATGGGGCGGATGCCGCTAGTCGGGCGTCGTGTAGTGACTCGAGCGGAATCGATCGCGCACTTGCATCAGGAGCTGCAAACACTGCTCTCTCGCCGTATCCTTGTGCCTTTGTTGTGCTCGGTCGCGTCCTACGCGGCTATCTACTACGGAAGCTACGCCATCGCGGCTGCGCAAGGCCTTCACTTGACTCTCTTGCAAGTGCTTTACGCAATTAGCATCACCAGTATCGTTTCTCTGATTCCGGTAAGCGTCTCGGGAATCGGTACCCGGGATCTGGTAATGGTTGCCATCTTTGCCCGTTTCGGTCTCGAAAGCGAGCAGGCGATCGCCTTCTCACTCGGCTATCTGTTGATCAACATCGTGTTCGGCAACGGTGTAGGCGCGTACTACTGGTTTCGCGAACCGCGGCAGAAGCGCCACGACCTTGTGGAGCACCTTGAGACGAGCTGAGCATTTCAGTCGCCGGTGCTACCCAAGGGCCTTGAGGTAATACTTGTAAGCTCTTCCCCCGAATGCAGCTTCCGCAACGAGCTCAAAGCCGCGCTTAAGGTAGAAGCCGTTGGCCGGATTGGTATCGTCCGCCTGTGTCTTCAAACAGTACTGTCGAGCTTGTTGCTGAAACAGAAACTGTTCGGCTTGGTTCAACATCTTCGTCCCGATGCCACGGTTCTGCGAGTGGGGGGCGGCGAAGATCTGCACAATTTCCGGAAGCCCCTGAACAGCGGACGGAGGGGCGGCCTTGTTCGTCGCCAGATGAAGCACCTTGCGCGCAAGTTTGGGATTCAAGACGGCACGGGAGCCGAGACGAATGCCGACGAACACCGGAGCCCACCGCACAAAGCGCTTGCTCAGTTGTTCGGGAGCGAAGCTGAGTACTGCGGCGCCGAGCACTTGTTTTTCCTCGGTCAACCAGATCAGCGCTTCCCGCGGTGATTCGGAGACGAACTGATAATACCGGTATAGTACCGCTTTCCCACATAGCGAGAAGATCGAGTCCGGCAAGGCAGTTCGATGAAGTGCGGCAATTTGCCGAAGCTCATCAGCGCTGATGGTCGCGTCGCTAATAAGCATCAGGCGTCACATCCCGCTGCTGTTCGCATAGCGTTTGGTAGGAGTCGCCTCCGTTCGCCGCGCCGCGAAAAATGACTGCAGCACATCTGCCGTTCGTTTCGTTTCGTCGTGCCCGTACCGTGGATACGTCGGAAGGAAGATCAGCTCTTCGGCCACTTTTCTGGCATTAGGGCAATCGCGATAGAACGCACGAAACCCCGGGAGATCTGCGCAGTTCTTGTAATGTTGTGCCGCCAGATCTCTTCCATGACGCATCAGGTATTTGATCAACTCCGTGCGTTCACGATACTGGATTGGGAAGTAGGTGTAGATATGTGAAAAGTCTTCCCGCAGCGGGGGGATGACGAGTTCCGTTACATGCTCCAAGGCACTATGGTAGATCTTCGCATTGCGAATTCGAACGGCACTGTGCTCATCGATGTGCGGAAACTGCGGGAGCAACAAGCGGGCCTGAGCGGGTGTGTAGCGTCGAAGATACTCGTCAGGAATTGATTCCTTCGGGCTAACGTCGAGCTCTGTCCGGACCCGCTTGTTGATCGCTTCGATGTCATTCAGAAATCCGTAGCGAAATACCCAGAAGGTAAGCAGTTTAAAGAGTAGCGGATGGGTCGCGACATCCGTAAACATACCCTTCTTGAGCTTCTTCAGAACGAAAGACGCCGATTGAAATTCGTAGCGGGCTAATTCCGAGGCGAGCCTTTCTGCCAAGGCGTCGTCGTTCGTGACGACCGCGCCACCAAACCAACTATTGATGTTCTTGAACATTCCGAAGCTGAATACTCCGGCTCGACCGAGCGTGCCAATTTGCTCGTTGTTGAGGCGTGTGCCGAAGGCTTGAGCGGCATCTTCGATGACCGAAATCCCATGCGGTTTGCATAAGTGCTGTATTTCCTCGATCGGGGCGGCGAGGCCGTGAAGGTGAGTCACCAAGACAGCGGCGGTTTTCGGTCCGATGGTTCTCGCGACTTCATCAGCGCGAATATTGCACGTCTCTCGGTCGACGTCGGCAAACACAGGTTTGCCGCCGGCGCAAATCACCATATTGATGATGTCTGCGATCGTGTAGGGAGACAGTACCACCTCATCTCTTCCAGCGGCACGCCCTTCCTCGATGAGACAACGGATCGTGAGAAACACGCCAACCCGATTTTGGGGAACGCACAGTGCATGGCGCACGCCGAAACGGTTGCGCAGCTCGGTTTCGACGAGTGCGACTTCATCGCCCGCCTCGAACCGACCCCGCACAATATCACTCAGCAGCGAATAGTAGGTGTGTGGGGTTGTGTAAAGCCGATACCGGGGATTGGGAGCGAATGTGAAGCTCATCATGCCTCGATTGAACTGTAGTGGTTAACGGCCATCGCAGCACGTGTTCTTCAGGATGCTGAAAAAGACATCGCTGAGGAAACCAGTGCACTCGCAAGTTCGGTTCCGCTAGAGCGAGCAAGCGCTCGCAATGCGGTGAGCGTTCGCCATGACCGGCAGCGTTACCGTCGTGCCGGGTAGGCTAGGCAGTACGGTTGAATCTACAACATGTAGGTTGCGGAATCCATACGGCGTTCCAAGCGCATCGGATTGGCCGATGGTAGGGTTTAGAGCCATGGGAAAGCTTCCGCCGCTG
>JAGRAW010000216.1 GCA_020434415.1 Bdellovibrionales bacterium | reverse complement strand
AAGTTTTGGAAAAGGGGGGTTCGGCCCTGGCGGCCGCGCTGGGGGGGGGACCGGTGGCTGGGGGTGGGGGGGGCAACGGCGGGGAACCCGGCTACGTTCCAAACGTGTATTTGGTGACGGGTTTTGCAGAGGATCGCTTGAAGCTGGGCCTGGGTATCAACAGTCCGTTCGGGTTGCTCACGAAATACGATGCCGACTGGGTCGGGCGCTATCATGCCATCAAGTCTGATTTGTTGACGGTCAATATCAACCCTGCGCTGTCATATGAAGTGAATGACTATCTTTCTCTCGGCGGCGGGGTGAGTGTGATGTACGCCGATGCCGAGCTTACTAATGCTGTGGATTTCGGCACGGTAGGAGTTGCCGCCTTGGGACCACAGACGGCAGCGCAATTCGGTCTCCTCCCGCAAGCCGCGGATGGTCGAGCTATCGTAGAAGGCGATGACTGGGGGGTCGGCTATAGTTTGGGTGCGCTACTCACCCTTGGCGACACGAAGTTCGGTGTTCATTTCCGTTCGAAGGTTGATTTGAGTCTGCGGGGGGAGGGCTCGTTCGAACTACCGCAGAATGCACGGCCGCTTACTGCAACCGGCTTGTTTTCCGAAAGTGATGTGCAGGCCGACGTAACGCTGCCGGAAACAATCGCATTCGATGTGCGTCACGATATTACCGAGGATTGGTACGCGGCCTTTGGTGCGCTGTGGACTCGTTGGAACAGGCTCGATGAGTTGCGAGTCGTGTTCGACAACGCGGCGCAACCGGATAGCGTCATCCCCCTTGCATGGGACCCGACTTGGCGGTTCGCTTGGGGGACCGGGTATCGAGTCTCTGACACCCTGACGGTTCGCGGCGGATTGACGTACGAGGAAACTCCGATTTCCAGTGGTGACTTTCGGACGCCCCGGATTCCCGACAATGATCGATTTTGGGTGGCTACCGGCTTGACCTACTCCATGTCGGACAGCTTCGACATTGATTTCAGCTATTCGCATGTGTTTGTTGAGGACGCAAAGAGCAACGTCTTGAGTCCGACCGGCAATACGCTCGATGGAGAGTATGCGCTGACTACAGACATTGTCGCGTTGGCATTTACCTATAGGAACTAGCGGGGCGATGCTTGAGCGTCCGTGAGGCGCAGGACGCTCAAGTGGACCGCCCTTGTCAGCCGAAAACTTTTTTCGCAAATTCGGAGCGAACAGGTGGCGGTTCCACCGGCTTGTCAGTAGAGCGAGTCGATCTGCGCGGCGTAGCGTTTTTCGACCACAGGTCGTTTGACCTTGAATGTCGGAGTGAGCATCCCGTTTTCAACGGTGAATTCTTCGTCGAGCAGGTAAAACTTCTTCACGGTTTCAAAGCTTGCCAGGGAGGCGTTCATCGCTTGGATGTGGGCGCTAATCGCTTCTCGAAGCTTCGGATTGCCGTTCGCGGGGCCCTCCAGCACTAGCTGCTCCTTTTTTGCCCAATGCTCCAACTCGTCTTTGTTCAAAGTGAGCAATGCGACGCAGTACTTGCGGCCATCACCGACCAGCACGGCTTGCGACACGAGAGGCGAACGCTTGAGCTGCTCTTCTATGTCGTTCGGTGCGATATTCTTCCCCCCGGAAGTCACGAGAATTTCCTTCTTCCGACCGACGATTCGTAGGTTTCCATCGTCGTCTCGTGTTCCTAAATCTCCCGTGCGAAACCAGCCGTCCTCGGTCCAGGCAGCTTTTGTTGCTGCGTCCCGGTGGTAGTAGCCTAAGGCGATGTTCGGACCGCGAAACAGGATTTCTCCGTCTTCTTCAATTCTAAGCTCGATGTCGGGCGCAAGCACAGGTCCGACGGAACCCAAAGGCGTTTTACCCATTCTAGCGATGTTGGTGGCGACACAGGTTTCGGTAAGCCCATAGCCTTCCAGAATAGGTATGCCGAGTGATGTGAAAAACTCGGCCACTTCAAGAGGTAATTTGGCGCCACCGGAGACGACGAAGTGGAAGGAGTTGCCAAAAAGGCGACGCTGTAACTTCTTTCGTAGTGAGCCTGTTGCGGCGAATGCGAGCCGAGCACCTACCGAAGCGGAACGGCCGTTCTTTTGGGCTTCGAAAACCTGGTTGGCTGACCACAGTGTCAGCCGAACGAGCTTTCCCTTCAGGCCGGGAGTGTTTCTCGCGGCAAGCACTCCGTCTCGCATCTTCTCCAGTAGCCGAGGGACCACAGGGAAGATCTGTGCGTCTGATTCCCGGATGTCCTTCGTGGTCGAGGCGGGGTTGAGCCCTGATGAGGTGCGATCGATAATCCCGGGGAAATGCACCACCACCGGCGTGAGAAAGCCGATATAGCCCATGAGTTTGGCGAAGGCGTGGGCTAGCGGCAAAAAGAGGCAGATGCTCGAGCTGTTATCGACCAAGCCGCATTCAAATGCCTGTCGTACGTTGGCGAGGTGATTTCGATGCGATTGCATGACGCCTTTCGGCGGTCCTGTCGTTCCCGACGTATATACCAAAGCGGCTAACTCATCGACTGCTACGGTTTCATACTGGTTGGGTCGAGGCGCAGTCGTATTTGAAACGATCTGATCGTAGGATTCCGCGAGGGGATGAGGTGCGACCGGTTCGAAGGTCAGGATCTTCCGGAGTACAACTTGAGTTAGACTCTCCGGTCGTTCCTCGGTAGCCGGCATTCGAATCGCACGAGATGTCAGCTCGATAAGCTTATCAAACTGTTCTTGATTCTCGGCGAAGACCACATCCGCCCCGGAGTCAAAAAGAATATAGGCGATGTCATCCGCCGGAAGACTTTGGTAGACGGAAACCGAAATAGCACCGAGCGCGAGTATCGCAAGATCCGCCTCCATCCACTCCGGTCGGGTCTGGGAAACGATCGCGACCTTTGTTCCTTGCGTAACTCCCGCGCGCTGTAGAGCACCGGCAAGAGCGTTCACGTGCTGTTCAACGGTACGGAAATTGACGGAGCGCCATCGTCGGGGCACATCCGAGGATGTGTCACCGGCTTCGGCGACAGCTTGCTTGTAAACCAATGCCTCCGGCATCCGTTCGGCAATCTGGAAGAAGGTAGTAGGGATAGTTGGTGCCGTCATCAGTCTAAGAATATCGCATCTGTCTGGTCCAGGTATAGTCCAAAAAGCGGTCGTAAATAGGGTCAAGGCAGGCGCAGCCGGCGGTCTGAACCTACTGGCGCGTTGCGTCTAGCACTCCGGCAATTTTGTTGTTACGCGACGAGTAGAGCGTTTTTACACAAGCGCTCCAGGGTTTCTGCGAGGAGCAGTTCAGCCAGTTCTTGCGCGGGTGTCGCTCGATGCTCGCCGCTAGGTGCAATGGCTCCGCTCTTGAGCATTTCATGCAGTGCGTTTCGCAGTTGTTCGGTTGAAGAGGAGCCATCGAACAGCGCCAGTAGGAGTCTATCGCAACTTCCAAGGCTGACCGTTTCTTGTCGGAGATTGGTTACGTACGAGGCGGTCCTCGCTTGTTGTCTTGCTAGAGGACTGGTAGTTGGCTGCTCTCCCGGTCGAATGACGAAGGCAGGAACGCTCCTGTGCAGCTCTACGCCTCCTTGAGCGAAGACGTTCAGGAGCTGTGCGGGCAACTCTCGCTGTGTCTGTATGCGCCAGGAGGAGTCGGTGTCCAGACTAAGGAGTGACTGCTCAAGCTCGGTGTAGGAAACCCAGGCAGGCCAGAGAGCGGAAAGCTGAGCAAGGGCATGCTTCAGCAGCGGTTCTGCAGTTTCGAATGCGGGGCCACGGAAGTTGTCGAATCGCTGCAATGTGCGGTCGAAGCGAATGCCCGCAGCGTCGCTGCACACCAGCGGGCACCCCACTGAAAGCGTGCGAATCGCCTCTGCAGATGGGGATTCCGTCAACGAATGTCGCCTGGAGCAGACAAGACTACGTCGAAAGGAGCGATTTACGACAAGGTCCACGTGCTGCTCGCGCGCAATCCGGTCCCAACTTATGTGCTCGACAGCATGTGCAAGCTTCTGGGGCAGCCGATCGATAAAGGAAGAGGCTGGGCGTGCGTCACCTAGATATTGCAGATCTGCGGCATCAATTATCGACGCGAACGCACTGAACCATAGCGGTTCATTGGTCTCTTCGAGATATTCGTGGGCTACGTACCAGTCGGGCTTTTCGACCAACGGTTCGAGCACCGCCTTGAGAGACTTCTCATACTCCGCGTTGAGGCCACTGTTCGCTTCCGCGGCAAATCGAAGGAGATCCAGGGCGTCTTTGACCCCGGCAGCTGAGCCCGGTGGGTGCCGTTCGAGGTGGAAGAGCATCATTTCTCGGCCCACCAGACGATCCTGCCATGCGGGAAACGTGTTGTAGCTTACATACGCTACGCCGTTGCCTGACAGTGCGTCGCGGATCAAAGACAGGATTCTCTCGCGCACTGCGATTGGCACCCAAGAGAACACACCGTGACAAATGATGTAGTCGAAGGATTGACGCGCCGGTTCGTAGTCGAGAAAATCGTGGCAGTGGAAAGAGAGATTGGAAAGCTGCAGGTCGACGGCAAGCTTTGTCGCGATCTCGATTTGTCGGCTGGAGATATCGACACCGACACACGTAGCCGCAGGCAACGAGAGAGCGATAGCCGCGAGATTGGTCCCGCAGCCGCAGCCAAGCTCGAGAATGCGCGCCCCCTCTACTCCCGGCGTGATCAGTCCATACAGTGCCGCGACAGCACCGAGGTGGTCGGGATGCGTTTCACGAAATGAGTATCCAGGGTAGGGCAGGGAGTCGTAGGCTCGTCGAGCCGGTTCCGAGGATGGTAGTGCCGCAGTAGATGCCATTTGCTGAGCGTAACAGTGGTGAAACCAACCGCGCCTCTCCCATCGCCCAATTCAGGGATTCCCAGGTTTCTGATGCGCTTACCGTCTATGGGGGTTCTGGTCCTTCCGCATGGGAGGGGTATGGTGCCGTGTGGAATTCATAGTAAGTTCAGCGGAAATGGTCCGGCTTGGCGGCGTTCTGCTGACGGTTGCTGAAAATTGCAGGCGTCTCGGGGACAAGCGAGGATCAAACAGGTAGCGTACCTTCTGGAATGCGAGGGGGGCTATTTCATTCTAGCCCTTGCGACGCTTCTCTACTAGCCTGAGGTGTGAGGAGTACGCCGTATAAGGAGGGGGAGCGTCGTGCCGGTAACGGGCGTTCGACGACCAGTGTTCTACGTTGAAAAGCGGTTTGTGCATCTAACGTATGTTTCTTGTTGCTCTTGTTGTTGGCGTCGCGCTGCTGATTTCTTTCATGTGCTCTTTGATGGAGGCGGCACTTCTTACCGTTTCTCTCCCCTACATCAAGCACCTCGCCGATCGAGGTTCTCGTTCGGGGAAGGTGCTTCTGCAGTTCAAGTCCCACATCGGCCGACCAATCGCGGCGATTCTGATTCTAAACACTGTCTCGCATACCGTTGGAGCATCCGTTGCCGGTGCTCTTGTCGCAGACTACGGGGATCATGCGGTAGTTGTGTTCTCTTTAGTCTTTACCGTGCTTGTCCTGTATCTCAGCGAAATAGTTCCGAAGCAGTTGGGAACAAGTTATGCGCGTCAAACCGCAGAATTCATTGCCTTGCCTCTGTTGGTGCTCACTCGGGTGCTGCATCCGATCATTTGGGCGACTGAGGTAGTTTCCAAGCGTCTTTCGGGCTCTGACGAAGAGCCTAGCGTTTCTGAGCACGAAGTGCTTTCCATGGCGAAGTTGGGTCGTGAAGAAGGCGTGCTGGACCATCTCGAGGGATCAGTAATTCGTAATGTGGTCGGGCTCGATCGCCTGCTGGTCAAAGACGTACTGACTCCCCGCATCGTCGTGTTCCGACTTGAAGAGACAACTGCCTTGCGCGAGATTCGTGAGGAGATAATGGAGTGGTCGTATACGCGGGTGCCGATTTTTCCATCGTCGAATCCGGACAGCATCACCCGCTATGTCATCCAACGGGACTTGTTTCGCGCACTGGTAAAAGGTGAGACAGAAATCCAACTGAAAGACTTGTCCAGGCCGCTATCGACCGTTTCGGAGTTTATGCGTGCCGACAAGCTTTTGCTGCAAATGTTCGAGTCGCGCGAGTCGATTTGTTCTGTCGTGGACGAACACGGAGCGTTCGCCGGGATTGTGACGCTCGAAGATATCATCGAAGAAATTGTGGGACGCGAGATTGTCGATGAGTACGATCTGGTCAGTGACCTTCGTTCCTACGCGCAGATTCTCTATCATAAGAAGCGGAGGCAGACGCCGCACGAATGATCGACCACTGAGCAGTTGTCCTTACTACGGCTCGATCTGACGGACACGACGGACAATCGAGGCGTCTCGAAAGATTCCCCGTTCCATCTTCCTACAGATCGAGACGGAATGCTTTGGAAGGACGGGTGAAGTCGTATTGCGTGCGCCAAGATTCCGGTAGGCTCTCCCGCGCGACCTCGATGAACTCCAACGAGCGAAAGAACGACCACATCTCGGAAGAGGTGCTCAAGGCGAAGACATATTCCTTGCCCAGTGCACGGGCCCGCTCGATCAAGCACAAAGCAAGCTTTCGTGCCCTTCCTCGGCCCCGAAATCGTGGCAGTGTGCAAAACTTACCGACTTCCGCAGCGACGCCGTAGTCGATTAGCCTCGCTGCGGCGACCACCGCGTCGTTGACGGTGAACACGAAGAAATGTTCGATCCCTTCCGCTATTCGTTCTTCTGTCATCGGCAGGATCGACCCATCTTCCTCGTACGGCTTCAGCAGCAGCCCGATATCGTAGACATCGCTCAATCTTGCCGGGCGAAAGACGTTTGGATACGCCTCGGTGAAGAGGGTTCCCGAACCGATATGAGTGAATACTTCGTTGAATATCGCTCCCGGCGTTCCCGCAAGTAGGGCAAACTCCGACCCGCTTCGGCGGTTTGCGCGGATGGCATCTTCCAGCACCGCACCCTCCACATTCAGAACGACGTTCGCGGCCAGTAATTCAGCTGCTTCGTCTGCGGAAAGGTGAGATCGACGACGGCCGTCAATCTCCAGCGCCGAGACATGGGTGAGGTAGAACACTTTTCGAGCGCGCAGATCTTCGGCGATCGCGAGTCCGCATTGTCGTAAGGCGAGAGAGGGAAGAGCTGGCCCCTCCAACGACACCACAGGATGGACTCCCTC
>JAGRAW010000215.1 GCA_020434415.1 Bdellovibrionales bacterium | reverse complement strand
GGAACACGTCCGCAAATGGGTGGAAAGAACCCGACAGCTAGTACGCTTCGGCTAACAGCTTCTTCAGCGTCTCCGACTTCTGCTTCACGCCTTTTTGGCGACGCCGCCCTCGCCCACCGGTATAGCGGTTGCGTCGACGAGCTTCCACCGAATTTGGATTGGGAATCAACAGATCCTCATCCTCTTCCTCAGTAGCCTCTTGCTCCGACGCCTCCTTCAGAATTCTGCCCATTTTTGCCAGAGCGCGGCTCTTCACACGAGAGATGTGGCACCGACAGTATTTGAGCTCCTTCGCAATACTCACCAATGGCTCGTCATAGACGAAAAAGCGAATCAACACTTCCTGCTCAAGAGGGTCTAGTTGCGCGCAAGCCTCCCAACAGGCACTTGCTACCTGACGCTTTTCGATGATGCGCTCCGGGTTGTTGTTCTCGACCAACGGATAGGTCCAGGTCGCTAGCTGCGCTGCATCTCCGATGGCACCGTCGGAAATTGTCGTGCTAGGTGCCAACTGCAGAAGCTTTTGTTCCTGTATGACGCGAGAAATCTCTTTTAGCAGTAACCCGCGCAGGTGATAGAAGAAGAACGTCTTGAAGGCCACTTCCTTGGACGGATCGAAACGGTTTGCTGCCTCACAGAGAGCGGCACCGACGACGCTTATCACTTCATCAGGATTCATCCGAATGCGCCAGCTACTCAGAAAGCTCCAAGCAAGCCGCTTTCCGTGCTCCCGATGGTCTATAATCAGCTGATTGATTTTCTTCCGAGACAGCTTCTTCGGGCGCTTCGATGCCTTCGTCGAAGTTGAGGGTTTCACGCTCGCGCCCGCCTCCCCCTCGTGGTCCTCCGTCTCGAGTTTCGCCGCAGCGTTCGTCCCCATCGTATGCCAACCTCCAACGTACGTCCCTAAGCTATCCCAAGCCTTGTGATCGCCTCGCGATCGAGTGAGCCCTGCCGAAGCTCAGTACGGAGCAGCCAACCGCCGCCCGCGTACTGAACCCGTTCGGTATCCGTAATTTGCTCGAAACGTAGTTTAGAAAGATGGGCCGAGGCGTCCCTCGGAAACAGCTGCTACAGACCCCAAAGTTGTGTCGTGGCAATACCTTACGACCTGAGGCATTGCCTTTAAGCCTTCGTTCTTTCCTTTGTTATGACGGGGTGTCCGGATGTGTGTGCTTTCGCACGCAGGTATAAGGTCCTGTCGCACCAGGGTAGAGCTGCCCCCAGGCCGCGCGAGGTTGAGTTGGAAAGGAAAGCCTATCGCAGGCGACGATCGCTTTCCGGATGAATCAAGGGCTATTCGTCGGCGTTTACTCCGTCGCTTCCTGGACCTGAGCAGAGTCGGTCGCCTCGGAGGGCGCCTGCTCTGCCGGCTCGGTCAATGTCGCAACGGTATATGACTGGAGTGCTTCGACTGTCGTCGGCAGCACCTCGAACACGTGATCGAACCCGCTCGCCTCAAGACTGTAGTTTCCGGTTTCCAGTGGAGCGAACCGGTAGGTTCGAACTGTATCGTCATCCAATGTCACTTCAACCAGGTAAGCATCTTGGACGGGATCGGTCGGACTTTCGACGATCCCGACGAAAGAGAGTTCCGCAATTAGTCTGAAGAAGTCGCTTGCTGCCGTAAAAATAATTTGGCGACCTAAAGGGAGTTCCTCCAAAGCATAGCCCCCACTACCTTGCTCCCGCCTAAGTAGTGTGACACTCGGAGTTTTAACCTGACGGATCGAACGCTCATGAATCTTTAACAGCTCCGTGTCATACCACTCGTCAGGGATCGTCGGATACTCGAACAAGTCGAAGGGAATCTCATAGATTTCCTGTTCTCCGCCCAGTCGCGCATACACACGTCGGAAGGTAGGAGCCGCGCCGAGGTAGAGCACGGCGTCTCCTTCTCCCCTGTGAAAAGTGAAGCGTCGGTCGAAGGTATTGTCCGCCACGTGCAATCTGCTCGCAGCTGCGATTGTAGACGCGATCGGATATGGCCGATGCACGCGAAGTTTCTCGAACAATTCCCCGATATGTCTTGACGAGGCCGGAAAGTCATTCAGCTCCGGAAGAACCCACGAACTGCTGTTCCTCACGAGGAGCAGCGATCGCCCTTCGCCATCCGCTACGGTTATCCGTTTCACCTGATCGTGCGAGCCGACAAAAAAAGGCTGACCCGATACAAACGCGGCGAGAGAATCGCCTCTACTCTTTAGCGCTACGGCCACTACCAACTGCAGTAGCAACAGCAGAAAAAGAATGCGCACCCGGTTCATACTGCTGCCCCTGTGCTGACAATGGAGCGATAAAAGCGTCGACGCTTTCGCCGAACCATCCGATACAATCCGTAGAGAGCCCCCAGTTCCACGAGCATCGCGAAATAGATCATGTATTCAAAAAGCAACCGAAGGTCATCAGACATCGGCAAAAGAGTTCTGGCAAAGTGCCCACGACCACGTATTGACAACAGCCCTCTTTCTTCCAGCGACCAATCGATGGCATTCTCGACAAGCTGCAAAGAGTTAAGGTAACGGCTACTGCCGATAGCCGCCGAGAGCTCGAGCGTTTCATCTGCTACGAAATCACTCGAACCGACCACAATAATGCGGGCAGACTCTACGGAACGATCTAGAACGGCATAGCCCCCTGCGGCGACCGATGTCTTGGCTTTATCGTCATTCGCGAGGTCTTTCCGCTGGGCCTGCTCCCGCTCCAGAAGAGGAGAGCGGCGACCGGCAAACAAGGACAGAAATCTTCCCTGACGCAGGCCGGCAAGGGTATATCGCTCGCTCTGTGAAGGAAGTACGAATCCGTGCGGAGGTAGCGTCTCGAAGTCGGGCAACAACTGACTGGGATACTGACGCGAGGACTGCTCCGAACTCATAAGCAAGGACACGGCGTCTGTTTTTGCCTCCGCGCTTTCGGGCGTAAATTCTATCGGGGAACTCCAGTTCAGCGTCACCTGCGGCAGCCCACTTGTGATACCACTTCGCGACTCCATCCCGTCGGCTCGGACGTCGACGAAGTACGCGTAGGGGATTAGTTGGATCTCCTGCACTTTCACGCCTCCCGTATCCCGCTCGATCGGCACCGGAAATGCTTCGTTCTGCGCATCAAGCACCATAAGCTCCTCAATCCTGATACCGTGATGCCGTAACCACTTCTCCAGTCCGGTCGCTTTCGGCTTCGCCTCAATCGATTGTGCTGTTGTCGTGACGCTGAAGGGCGAAGCGAGCAACACGACTGTCCCTCCCTTCATCAAAAATTGATCCAGCGCGAAGACTCCCCTTTCCGACATCTCCTCGGGCGCTACCACCAGCACCAAATCGATCGCGGCAGGAATCACCCCCGCGTTCACATCAATTTCTTCGACGGCGTAACTCTGACGCAATTTCTCCTTCAGCAGCGTAAATTGCTTCGTGTCGAGTGCCCCGTGAGCATGAGCGTGCGCATGATCATCGGTAGGAGCGGCATGAGGGAGGACAAGACCGACCGATTTCAGAAAACCAGTCGAGAAGCGCTTCAAGCCCGTTTCAACGGCCTTCCCGATCGCATCGACTGTCGCATCGTCCGGGACTGCCAACTGCACGATGCGTTCACCATCTTGGAGCGTGAGATAAAAATAGAACGGCGTGGGATCGAGGAGGCTGACAACCATCGGCCCCAGACCGAACTGCTCCTCGATTGCCGCCGCCACCGCACCGCCATCTGCTTCAGGATCGACAATCTTGTAGCTAAATTGCTCCGGAGCCCGCTCCGCTACAGCCGCAAGCGCCTTCTCCAGCTCTACCCGAAAGGCAGGAAGTCCTTCCGGCAGCCGCGCATCCGGCGAGAAATACCCGACGAACTCCACGGGTCGTTTCAATCGCGTCAACAGTTCGTCCGACGTGCGAAAGCTATAGAGGACTTTCTTGATTGTGCGAGTAATGTCGTACTCCGGGTTTCGGAGCCGAACCTCCATAGCAGCTTCTCCTCGCATCTTCACCTCGATCAAATCCTGAAAGTCGAGGACTTCGAACTGGTCACCATACTGCACCAGCACATGAAAATACGCGTTGACGAGCGACGATTGATAACGGTCGGCGATCTGGAAGGGAACCGAACGGATATTGTACTTCTGGTTTGCTTCCTGCTCGAGCTCGGGTTGTTCGAGCGGATCGATGAACTCTGCGAATACTCGGCCCGCCCCGACAACTTCATACTCCCGAATGAGGTCCCGTACTTGAGCCGCCAAGGGCGCTAGCTCCGGATGAGTTCTATTGCTGAAATACCCGCGAAGCAGCAGCGGCTCTTGTAGCTGGTCGAGATAGCGCTCCGTCGCTGCCGAAATGGAATAGACTTGCCCCTTGGTCAAATCGGCCCGAAGCGCAGAGAGCGGCGCTAACCAGAGGTTGGCCGCAAGGACGTTCGCGGCAAGAAGCAGTAGCACCAAGCCGAACCCGCGTCGCCGACGCTTCTGAGAATCCAGGTCCGCTTCCCAGCGAAGTAGTTCCAGCGAGTAAAGGTTCCAAGCCAGGAACACTGCGGTGAGAGAGAGATAGTAATAGAGATCCCGGAAATCGAGCACGCCGCGCGTGATTGAATCGAAACGGGAACCACTGCCTACCTGCTTCAGCAGCTCCCCCACTTCCGATCCAAACAAGCTGACGACAGGTCCGGAGCCGACGAGATAGAAAATGAAGCATATACCGACCGAGGTAAGCAGGCTGACGATCTGATTGTCGCTTCTGGCGCTGACGAAAAGACCAATCGCCGTATACATCGCGGCCAATAGCACTGCGGCAACGTAGCCGCCATAGATCGGGCCCCAGTCCAGCAGGCCCATAAAAGAGACACTCCAAGGGATCGGGAGAGTCATCAGTAGCGCGATCGAGACAAGACACATGACGGCGAGAAATTTGCCAAGCACAAGCGCCACGCCGCTGACTGGCAGCGTCAGGAGCACTTCGATCGTGCCCATTCGTCGCTCATCACTCCACATTCTCATCGTCAACGCGGACACGAGAAAAATCAACAGCACCGGCATCCACTCGAACAGCGGGCGCACATCCGCGATATTCCGAGCGAAGAATGTCTCGACCCAAAAGACGAGAAAAAGCGTGACGCCAAGGAAAGCGCCGAGGAACAGATACGCGGTCGGTGAAGCAAAATAGGCTGCAACTTCCTTTCGAGCGATTGCGAATGTCTTCTTCATGCCTGGCCCCGCTTCGCCTCACTTAGCTCCCGAAAAATTGCATCGAGGTCACGGTACTCAGGATGCAGTGCTATGAGCTCCCAACCGGACTCGACCACTGCCCGCGCAAGCGCAGGACTGACACCGGGAGCATTTGCAGCGGACACCTCGATGCGGAACTGCCGTTCACCGAGCGCGACTGAAACCGCCGGTTGCTCCGAAACAGACGTCACTCCATCGAGTCGCCGAAGTCGATCGACCGCGGCGGTATCGGCAGTGCGAACGGTAAGGATGATGCGATTCGAGCGCCTCAGTTCGGCGATCTCTGCATCAGCCGCGACTTTGCCGTGCATCATGATCACCACCCGTTCACACATGGCCTGCACCTCCTGCAGGATGTGGGTGGACAAGATGACGGTGGCTTGCTTACTGAGGGTGCGAATGAGGGCGCGGATTTCATGAATCTGCTCCGGATCCAAGCCGCTCGTCGGCTCATCCAGTACCAGAATTTCGGGGTCCTGGAGAATCGCTTGCGCGATCCCGACCCTCTGCCGAAGCCCCTTGGAGAGCGTAGCGATAGGAGCTGTGGCCTTCTCGATAAGCCCCACCCGCTCCAGCGCTCGTCGAATAAGTTTTGCCTGCGCCGCGATCGGTACTGCCCGCAGCGAAGCAATGTGACTCAGGTAGTCGATTACTACCATCTCCGGATAGAGGGGGCAGTTCTCGGGGAGATACCCGATCTTTGCTTGTGCGGAAAGTCGCTCCGCGACCATATCCAACCCGGCCACACGCACCGTCCCCAGCGACGGTTCGAGATAGCCGGTAAGCATTTTCAAGATGGTGGTCTTGCCGGCACCATTGTGTCCCAGCAAACCGAGGATTTGCCCTCGGGGCACAGTGAACGACACTGCATCTACGGCGGTAAACGCACCATAGCGCCGACTTACTGCCTCGAGCTCAATTACGATTTCTTCCACGACCTCTCGCTGCTTCTTGTCCGCTTTTCCGCCGCGGTCGAGCCGCCACTCGATCCCCCGCAATGACAATGTGTCACCCGTAACAAAAAGGGCCGACTTACGCTGCAGGTATAGTATGTATACCGTCAAAAGCGCACTGGGGTTACCGACCTTTCGTCTGGACGCGGCAACAATCGCGGCGGACCGGGATGCGAACCGTCATACTTCCCGTCCGGCAAATGCGGTAAGGTCTCCTGCAATGCGTCAGCACGAAATCCTAATCGCCGAAGACGAACCGCTTGTGGCATTCGACCTTAGCGAATGCCTCTCAGGTCTGGGCTATCGACCTCTCGGGCCGGTATCGACCGGTGTCGATACCATTCGCTACTGTGAACAGCACGCTCCGGACCTGGTCCTGATGGACATCGGCCTGCGCGGCTCGATCGACGGCATCGTTGCCGCGGCCTACCTTTTTGACCGCCTAAAGATCCCGGTTATTTATGTCACCGGTAGGACCGAATCGGAAGTCTTAGATCGAGTAAAGTTCACGAATCCTTACGGTTTTATCCTTAAACCGGTAAAGGAGGCAGAATTGAAAGCGGAAATTGAAATTGCGCTTTATAAACACAGCGAGTTTCTCGCGAATAGCAGCACCAATGGAAACCGCAATAATTAGGGTTTCCGACGCGGAAGTTGCAATCGGCCTCAATCGTCCCCAAGAGTAGTGTAGGGCAACCGTCTCGTGTGGAGACTAGGTGGTAGCCTACCTGCATGTATACAGGTGCTAACCGATACTGGAATAGGGATTCCAACGCCCTTCCCGGAAAGGAAGGAAAGAGGATTGGAACGAGAGGTATGTTTCGCAAAGTTGTCTTCTACGACGGAACGAGCGGAGAAATTGCTGCACCTTCGCGGTTTCCGTTTGTTGTTCCCGGTGTCACCTTGGTGCTGTTCGGCATTCTGATCTTGCTCCTACCTCAGCTGTTGCTGCTGCTGGTCGCCGCGTTCTT